>CACKJL010000001.1 GCA_902600395.1 uncultured Prochlorococcus sp.
ACCAATCTCCCTTTGCAGAATATTTGAAATAAATTCTGTATTTTTGGTTTTTTCTAAAATATATCTAATAAGGAGCGAACCTATAAGGATAAAAGGAAATACTGGTAGTGAAAAAATAATTTCCCTCGAAAAATCACCAAAAGAACTTGAAATATACCTTAAAAATTTAAGAAGCAAAACACCAAAAGAAATTGCCAAACCAGAGAATCCAAGATTTATTATAAAAATTCTAAAATCTGCAAAAATTCTAATCTTATTTTTTCCATTTAAAGTATCTTTTTGTTCAAGAATTTCCTCAGTATCTGAAAGGCCTAAAGTTCTACCAATAAAGATAAATATGCTACCCAATATTGAAGAGGATAAAAGACCCATTGTTGCCATAGCCAAACCAAGATCTAAACCATTTGGGAAACCTAGTTTATTAAAACTTTCACCGATTATTGATGCGGCTCCATGACCGCCCTCAAAACCTACCTCTATTAAACAACCCATAAGAGGATTTGCGTCCATAGATGGAGGCAGAAAATATTTAACAACAAGGCCGCCGACAAAAAATTGTCCGAAACCTAGTGAAAGAGCTAATAGAAATTGATTAAAAATCGGTTTAACTAAACCATTTATATTCGGTATAGGTCTTCCCATCATTAAAGTTGCGAAGACTAATGATAAAAGAGGAGTAGGAAAATTACTCCAAACATTTATTGTTTCTTTTGGTAAAAAGTGTATCGCACCAAATGGGCCTATAGATATACCTAAAATTCCTGATATGACGGCTATCGGCAATCCAAATCTCTCGAGTTGAACAGCTAGTTTAAATTTCCTTCCAAAAATCAGCAAAAAAAATATAATTAACAATCCAAAAAAACTTATCAATAGAGAATTTGAAAAAATATCTTTATTCTGTATCGAAAATATATTCAATGATTTCAAAAACATATAATTCTAAATCTAAATTAATAAACAAAATTTTTCAAATAAAAAAGGCTCCGATAAGAGGAGCCTTTTGATATTGGTAAGAAAATTTGAAAATTAATCTTTAAGAGTAACTGTTGCACTATCAATATTACTGATAGCATTTGTAACTCTCTTGAAATCAAAGCCTAGTGCTCTTAAAGCGTGCCATAGATGACCTTGAATAAAGAAGAATCCAAAATAGTAATGAACATTAGCTAACCATGCCCTTGAAGTGTACTCACCATCAGGAAGATCAACAGTATCTACCCAATAAGGAGAAATACTAAACTTCAATTCAAGTGGTTCACCAAAGAATTCAGTTGGATAAACTGTTGTGTTAGCTGCACTCCAGAAAGCTGCAATAATAGCCATCCAGCCTATTCCAGCTAGTGACCATGAGAGAACAGCTTCTGCAGAGAGAAGTCCTTTTCCTTTGAATTTGGTATATTCACCAACTTGCTTAGTAGCAATATGCCAAGCACCACCAGTGATCTCAACGAAAGCGAGGAAAGCATGACCTCCCATTACTTCTTCAAGACTATCAATAGTCAAAAAGTCTGTTTGGTGATTCCAAATTTTGGCCAAATTTAATTCATACTCAACCTGTCTTACAGAACCAATAGCTGGATCATATATTCCATGCACTCTTGCCCATTCGACAAAAGCAATAACTGCGAAACCAAGAATAATTAGATGGTGACCAAGAATAAATGTCAATTTGTCTGGATTATCCCATTCAATATTGAATTTTCTAGCTCTTGCTACATCAGAATCTTCTAGATTTCCAGGAAGAAGTAAAGAGTGTAAAAGTCCTCCGGCTGCTAAAACCATAGAAGAAACTAAGTGAACTATTGCTATCGCTAGAACAGGTTTAGTATCTCCCATCGCAACACCATTAGCATCAAACCCTATTCCAAGAGTTGCTAAGTGAGGAAGAACGATTAGAGGTTGATGCCCCATTGGGACGCTTGGGTCAAATCGTGAAAGTTCAAAAAGGGTGAATGCACCCGCCCAGAAAACAATTAATCCTGCATGAGCTACATGAGCAGCAATGAATTTTCCGGAGCGATTTGCTACACCTGAATTACCAGCCCACCATCCATAGGTAGTATCTGGATTTCCATAGGTTTGCATTTAGGAATTGATTAGCTTAAACGTTTTGAGAATACTTTATATTTCACCAAACAGTTGAATTCATAACAAAATTGTAAAGGTTATTAATCCTAACTATTACTAAACAAAAATTATTCGTAGGGCAAGACAAGAGTAAAGAAGGTAGATTTAATGAAGAAAAATTATTCTCAGAGTTATAAGTTCTATCAAATAAACCAGTATTTTTAAATTCAAATAAGTCAAATAAATTTCATTTTGCTGACATTAAACGATGTTTTGTTTCATTACACCATGGTGGTTATTGCCTCATTTTCAAACAATTATTAAATATGGTATAAGACATCTAATATTATGACTACTTCTCAAGAGTCTTCTAGAAAATTTTCACTAGAAATGAAATCTGAAGTTCATTACAAAAAGGCTGCAAAATCTTACAGAAAATCGAAACAATATATAAATATGATTAACTTATATCCAACTTTGCAAAACACTCTTATTGATTGTAAGGATGAAAATCTAATCGAATGAATAATTTACATATTTTCCCAAATTAATCAAGATATTATCATTTTTTAGGCTGCGATATTATAGTTTTCTTCAGAATAAAATTTATTAATTATTTCTCTGCACATTTTTACATTGTAAAGCGCTTTGGGTTTCCAAGGTTTTTTCTGACCGAGTGGAGAGCTTTTCCAATGAATCCCAGGCTTGAGTATTCCATTTTCACGTAAAAAAGAAAGTTTAATTTCAGTTATTCCCAGTTTTTCAGAGGTCAACTCAGATGAGCTCCACATATCCCCTAACATTGAATTAAGTAATTTAATTAATCCTTGATAACGTTAATTTTATTTTTTTGAAAGGGGTAAAACTTTTAAATAATTATTAAGTTACAAAAAACCTAGTATTTACAAAGAAAAGAGATTTGAAAGATTTATATCAAATTAAGAAATATTAAATAAAGAATCTTCATTAATGAATATCTCATCGATACCCTTTCCTTTATTGATGGATTTATAGTTAACGTATTCTTCTGTAATCGATTGATTCTTTGAAAGATTGATCCAACCCTTCTTCCAATTTCCACTATTTATTAATTCTTCATAAGTAGTTTTTAAGTTAATTTCAGAATCAAGGACAGAAACCATTAAAAAACTAATATTTCCTTTTTCTTTAGTCTCATTTACTAAAACAAAATGTCTTAATCCATTTATAGGTTTATTAGAAGTCCAGTAATTTTCCATAATTATTTTTTCTTAATGTTCCCCTGAGAATTTTTTCTAGATATTTTCTTATATTCATTTCTAATTTCGTCTAATAAAAGTTTTCTTTTATCCATGTAGTTAAGAGAATCTTGTTTTGTTAAGTTATATCTTTCTTTTTTAGTTAAATTCATCCAATTATTAAGATTCTTTTTATTGAAAGTTGTTATTTTTTTAGAATTAAAAACTTTTTGTTTTCTACTTAATTTAAGAAAATTCCTTAAATTAAAAAAAATAATTATAAAAAGAAAAATTATTACTATCTTCAAGAACATCACTTTACAAGTAAGTTATTGTTTATCCAATTTTCTAATTTAATATCATTCTCAAAAGATATAACCTCCTCTTCATTCCCATTACCTGATTGATCAAAGAGCCTTATAATAAATTCTCCATTAACTGCCTCATCATCACCAATAACAATAATACTTTTAGATTTAAGTTTATTTGCCTTTTTAAATTGCTTAGAGAATGAGGCTCCGCTTAAATCTAACTCAACTAACAAATCGTAATTTCTTAATTTTCTAGATAAATCCATTGCTAATGATTCAGCGACTAAGCCTTGATTAATGATATAGATATCAGTATTTCTTGGAATTTCAAGCTCTTTTCCTGCGAGTAAAATTAATCTTTCTAAACCAATAGCGAAACCAATTGCAGGTGTGTTTGGCCCTCCCATTTGTTTTATTAAATCGTCGTATCTCCCTCCTCCGCAAACTGTAGCTTGGGAGCCCAAATCCCCACTAGTAATTTCAAAAGCTGTATGAGTGTAGTAATCTAAACCTCTTACAAGATTAAAATTTTCTATATAAGGTATTTTTAAAACCTCTAATTGTCTTTTTAAGTCTAAATATCTGTTATGACTTTTTTCAGATAAAAAATTAAATAATCTTGGTGCATTTTCAAGAACTTTTTTAGTTTGAATATTCTTTGAGTCCAAAATCCTCAAAGGGTTTTTATAAATTCTATTCTGAGAATCTAAATCTAGAGAATCTTTATTTGTTTCTAACCACTTTATAAAAGATTTTTGAAAATTTGATCTGTCATTAGTATCACCTAACGTATTTATTTCAAGATTAAGTTCTTTTATTCCTAATTTGCCTAATATATCCCAAGCTAAAGCAATAATTTCAACATCACTTCTAACTGAATCATGTCCTATAAACTCAACACCTAATTGATGAAACTGTCTTTGCCTGCCTGCTTGAGGTCTTTCGTATCGAAACATGGGACCCATGTACCAAAGTTTTTGAAGAGGATTAGACGATATTCCATTTTGTATTAACGCTCGTGCGACTGAGGCTGTTCCTTCAGGTCTTAGAGTGCAAGATCTCTCCCCCCTATCAAGAAATGTATACATTTCTTTACTGACAACATCTGTTCCTTCACCAATTCCTCTTATAAATAATTCGGTCATCTCCAATATTGGTGTTCTTATTTCTTTGATGGATGCTCTAGAAAGCTGTTCTAATAAAATTTTTTCAACGTTTTGCCACTTTACTAATTGATCAGGAAATAGGTCTACTGTTCCTCTTAGGTTTTTTAAGTTATTCAAAGTTCTAAAAAATAATTCAAAATTTTTAATTCATCTAGAAATTAATCTTTGATTGGTTATTTTGTGAGACAATTTTAATTTAACATTTAGAAAAACTATTGGGAATTAATAAAAGTAAAGAGAATCAACATTGCGGTACAAAACCAAAAAAAATTGCTTTTGGAATAGCACCTCTTGGTATAGTTTCAATAGGAATAGTGCCAATGGGAGTAATAAGTATAGGGGTAGTCCCAATGGGTGTATTTTCTTTTGGTGCAGTCGCAATGGGAATAGTCAATTTATCAGTAGTCGGAATGGGAATTATCTCTGCCGGTGTTACTACTATGGGGATATGGGAGTATTCACCTAATTCTCATAAAAATCATCACAATCATTCCAAACAAATTTCAAATTCAAATAAGGAAAATATGATGTCAGATCTATTTAACACTAAACAAGAGGCTGAAAAGGCTGCTTCAAAATACGGCTGTATTGGAGCACATAAAATGGGGAATAAATGGATGCCTTGTAAGATGCACTAAATATTTTCTTAGTCAAAAATTAAATAAATATTAATTCAAAATCTCAACTCTAAAATCAAGATTTTTTGCCTCATTAGTAGTTAATTTTCTTGACCAAGCTCCTTGCACAGGACTATTCCATCTGAACCCAGCATTTTTAGCTAAAGACCTATCTTCGTAACTAATCAGTGCCTTGTATAAAAACCTCGGTTCAGTAGCTTTAAGTAAAAGTTCCTCCAAATTATCACATTTTTTGAAGACTTCAGATATGTAAAAGCAATCAGATAAAGCTCTATGTAAATTCCAAACTGGTATTGAAAAAGATAAAGCTAGATCAGTTACTGAGGGTCTATTTTTTAGTGATTTTTGAAAAGACCAATTAATATCTTCTAAACTACATATCCATTTTTTATTAAGTTTAGGTAATCTTCCTTTCCCAAACCACTTCTTATCAAACTCTACATTATGCGCGACAATGAAATCCGAACTATCAACAAGTTTTAAAAAGAAATTCAATCCATCTTCCCATGGTTGAGAAATATTAGTTACTTCTGCAGATATGCCATTAACATATTCTGCTTCATTATTACTAACTGGGAACAAAAATGAGACCTGTGAAAGTACACATTTAAAAGATACATCAAACAAAATACAACCTATCTCTATCACTTCATCTTTATTTTCATCTAAACCAGTTGTTTCAGTATCAAGAATTAAAATTTTTTCAATTTTTTTATCCTGATTAGCAACACTATCTTCAGAGGGAAAACTGATAACTTGATCCTGAAGAATATCCAATTGATTTAATTCTTTTTTGTTTGATAGTTCCAATTAACTGAAAACACTTTTATTTATCTTGACGCATTTAATAAAAATTTCTCTTAAATTAATATAAATTAAGAAATATGATTAGAAAATAATTTTCGAAACATTTTTAGTTTATGAAAGATGACTTTTACAAAATATCAATTTAATAATTTTTGTTATTGGCCTTCAAATCCTAAAAAAATTGTAGAATTTATTGGTGGAAGTTATCTGGCTTCTAAACCAGATTTAACTTATAAAAGATTCATAGAGAGTTTAATTAATAAAAACTATGCAGTACATGCATATAAATACACTCCACAATTTGATCACCAACAACTTGCTATTAAAGCATGGAGGGATTTCAAGAATTGTCGAATATCTTTATCAAAGAGAATAGGAACATCAATTCCTTCAATAAGAATTGGTCATAGCCTAGGCTGCAAACTTCATCTAATTTCTCCTGATGGTGGAAGAAATTGCGAAAAATTCATATCAATAAGTTTTAACAACTTCAGTGCTAATAAATCTATTCCATTATTGAAACAAATTTCTCGAAAATTAGAATTCAAAAGTGAATTCAGCCCAAGCCCTGAAAGAACTTTGCGATTAATTGAAAAAACATATAATCAAAAAAATAACTTCCTAATAAAATTCAACTCAGATGAATTAGATCAAACAGATAAATTATTTTCTTGCCTGAAAGCAAGAAAAGAAGATAATTCAAAGGGAGTAATGTTAAAAGGTACGCACACTATAATTGCAAGCGCAGGACTAAGAGAAAATTTTTTGGGAGACTGGGCCGATGATGAATTCAAAAGAAATACTATAAAAAAAATTTCCAATTTAATTGATGAATCTGATTAGGATAATTCTTTCAGCTTTTCCAAAACAGAACTATCTTCGAGAGTGCTTATATCACCGCTAATTTTTTCTCCAGCAGCTAAAGATCTTAAAATTCGTCTCATAATTTTTCCACTACGTGTTTTCGGAAGAGAGTCAGAAATTATAATCTTTTCAGGCTTTGCGATAATTCCAATTTCATTAACAACATGTTTCTTTAGATCCTCTACTAATTCTGAAGAACCGTTCACTTCTTTCTCTAGAGATACAAAAGCAACTATAACTTCACCTTTTAAATCATCTTTTTTGCCAACGACTGCAGACTCTGCAACTGATTTATGACTTACCAAAGCAGATTCTATTTCCATTGTTCCTAACCTATGTCCTGAAACACTTATGACATCATCAACTCTTCCCATAATCCATATATATCCGTCTTCATCAATGCGTGCCCCATCTCCAGCAAAATAAACATTTTTTTCTCCTTTAAAGGAAATATATTCCCAATAACTCTCCAAATATCTCTCTGAGTTTCCATGAATTGTTCTCATCATACCTGGCCATGGTTTCTTAATAATTAAATAGCCACCCTCATTTTCTTTAACCTTATCTCCATTCTTATCGACGATTTCAACTTCGATTCCTGGCAGAGGGAAAGTAGCCGAACCTGGCTTCGTAGCAACCACTCCAGGCAAGGGACTTATCATCACACCACCAGTCTCAGTTTGCCACCAAGTATCAACAATAGGGCATTTATTTTTACCAATAACATCTTTGTACCACATCCATGCTTCAGGATTAATTGGTTCTCCAACTGTACCCAAAAGTCTAAGACTCTCAAGATTATATTTATCAGGGATTTCACGTCCAGACTTCATAAATGCTCTTATTGCAGTTGGTGCAGTATAAAAAATTGAAACCTTATATTTTTGAACAATTTCCCAAAAAGCCCCTAAATTTGAGGGTCTTGGCACTCCCTCATACATTAAGGTTGTAGCACCATTAGATAAAGGCCCATAAACTATGTAACTATGACCTGTAATCCAACCAACATCAGCAGTACACCAATAAATATCATCATCTTTCAAATCAAAAATCCATTTAAATGTCAAATGGGACCAAAGATTGTAACCACCAGTAGTGTGAACTACACCTTTGGGCTTTCCAGTAGAGCCTGAAGTATAAAGAATAAAAAGTCTATCTTCGCTATTCATTATTTCTGGTTCACAATAATCTTTTTGATCTTTTAATAATTCGTGCCACCAAAAATCTCTATCTTCAACCATCGCAATATTTTTTTTGGATCGTTGAACAACAACTACTTTTTCAACAACTTTATCTGCCCCACTTTCAATTGCCGCATCAACTGCTTTCTTAAGTTCTATCACCTTATCTTTTCTAAAGCCACCATCAGCAGTAATAACAAATCTTGCGTTTCCATCAATTAACCTATCTTTTAAAGCTTCTGAAGAAAATCCTCCGAAGACAACTGAATGAGGGGCGCCAATTCTTGCACAAGCTAACATCGCAAACATCGCTTCAGGAATCATCGGCATATAAATACATACCAAATCTCCTTTTTTTACACCAATTGCTTTTAATGCATTAGCTGCTTTACATACCTCTTTTAGAAGTTCTTCGAAAGTATATTTTTTGCTATCTCCGGGTTCGCCTTCCCATATAAGTGCAGTCTTTCCTCCAAGCCCACTCTTAATGTGTCTATCTAAGCAGTTATATGTAATATTGAGTTTCCCTTCTTTGAACCATTTGAAAAAAGGGGCATTTTCGTTATCTAATACAGTTTGAAATGGCTCAAACCAATCTAATTCAGATTTTGCAAAGGATTCCCAAAATTGAATAGGATTACCTGATGCTTGTTTTTTTAGACTATGTAATTCTTCTTGAGTACTAATATTTGAGTTTTCTGCAAATTTTTTTGATGGAGGAAAAATTCTCTTTTCTTCAAGTATGTTATTGATTGAATTTTTTTTATCTAATGACATTAAATAAATCTATGCTTAATAAATTTAGACGAAAAAATTAAGGTTTTCAAAAATTTTAATATTAATTTAGCTCAAAGATTTATTTCTAATAGATCTAATAAATACGGCTTAGAACAAATTCTGGAAGAGCCAATAAAGCTCTTTTATATTCTGAATCAGGAAGCCAGACTATAGCTTCTTTAGAAAGCATTGCAAAATCCTCAGCTAGTTTCCTGGAACTTTCAATAGCTTTAGAGTTCATGATGATATTAAGAGCATCATCTAGATCATCTTTTTCAGCAAGTTCTCTGTTTATTAGAACTGACAATTGTTTATTTTCTTCTAAGGCATATAAAACTGGGGCGGTAAGATAACCACTAGCAAGATCACTTACAGCAGGTTTTCCAAGTTGTTTATCATTTCCAGTAAAGTCAAGAATGTCATCTACAACTTGGAATGCCAAACCAATATTTTTGCCAAAATCGTACAACGAAGTTAAGTTTTCTTCATTAATCCCACTCAATACTCCAGCTGCTTTGCAACTATTTGCTATTAATGAGGCTGTTTTACAATAACTTTTATTAATGTATTTAGAAAAAGATTGAGCCGAATCAAATCTATTTAAATTTTGTTTAATTTCACCCTCTGCTAAATCCATTATTACTCTACTAAGTAATTTAACTACATTTACATTGTCAAGATTTGCTAGGTGCCAACTTGCTTGAGCGAATAAAAAGTCACCCGCCAAAACAGCAACTCTGGTATTAAATCTGCTATGAACAGTATCTACTCCTCTTCTTGTAGAAGCCTCATCAACAACATCATCATGTACTAATGAGGCTGTATGAATCATCTCAGTTATTTCAGCAAGCCTTTTATGTTTGCTTGTCAAGCAAAATTCAGGAGAAATCGCTTTTGAAATCAATAAAACAATGCCTGGCCTCAACCTTTTCCCCCCAGCACTAAAAAGGTGTTCTGCTGCGGCTTGAAGGATTGGGTGACCAGCTCCTATAAGATTTTTCAGCTCTAAAATAAGATCATCAAGATCATTTTCAACTGGTTGTAGTAGCTCTGTTACTGTATTCATGATTGACCTCTTCTATATCTTAAGGAATCAAACATTACTTCGGAGGTTAACCAACCTAATTTCTTTATTAATTCCAAGCCAAAATTTTACTTTATTGAAAAACTCATCTCTTTCTGAAGTAACAAAAAATTTTACATTTTCGAAAGAAATACTTTCATAGCCATCAGTTTTTGGAATAGCAAAAGATTCATTAAATTTTTTTATTAATGCTAGCGATGGGTCAATAATTTTTATATTTGAATCTAATTTTTTTCTTAAAAAGTCATAAATTAAAGGATAGTGACTACATCCAAGTATTAATTCTTCAATATTTTTATTTATTAGTGGTCTTAAGTATAAATCTGAAAGACTATTTAACTTATCAAGATTTAATTTTTCTTTTTCAATTTCTGATACAAATTCTGGACATTCTTGCTGAAATACTATCGTATTCTTTTTTTTAGCATTTATAGCTTTCTTGTAATACGATGATCGAACAGTTGTTTGTGTTGCTAGGACACCAATTATTTGTTTATTAACTATTTCCGATACTGAGTTTATAAGGTCAAAACAAGGGACCTTTAAATTATCTTCTAGAATGTCAAGCGCACACGCATTTGTAGTGTTACAAGCAACTAAAAGTGCATCCAAATTCTTATCAACAAAAAAAGTACAAATCTCCTTTGCAATTAATCTTATCTCTTTAGAATTTTTGTTCCCAAAAGGTATTCTTTTTGTATCCGCCAAATAAAAAACTTCTACATCTTTACGTGTTTTTAGTAAAGAATTAAGGATAGTAAAACCACCTATTCCGCTATCAAATATACCTACTTTAAGTTTCACCCTACTTTATCTAGATATTCGAGGATGCCTTTTGCAATTGCATAAGCTAATCTTTTTCGATGGGTTATTTTTTCTAATCTTCTTGAATCTAATCTTCCCGTTAAAAATCCAATTTCTACAAGGACTGCAGGCATCCTAGTATTTTTAATTACGTAAAATCGTCCTTGTTTAACTCCTCGATCAGGACTCCCAGGGGAAACTCTTAAAATTTGTTTTTGAATTCTTTTTGCGAGTAATCTTCCTCTCCACCCTCTGTAATAAAAGGTTTCCAATCCATTTATGTCCCTTCTTTTACCTCTTGAGGCATTTGCATGAATACTTACAAAGATATCTGCATCCGTATTATTAGCAATGGAAACTCTTGGAGGTAAATCTAAATTAACGTCATTTGTTCTAGTCAACCTTACTTTGACACCTTTCTCAGAGAGTAAATTTTTAACTATTTTTGAAACCTCTAAAACAACATCTGTTTCTCTAATACCACCAATACCTATTGCTCCTGGATCAGGTCCACCATGCCCTGGATCGATCACAACTTCGTACTTGTTTCGTTTTACCTCTGGTAGTTTCAAGTAACCATAATTGTTTTTCTTCTTATGAAAAAGATTTTGATTTGCTTTAATATTTCCTCTTTTCTTTTCAACTAAACCTTCACCAATCTTTTTAAATGAATATTTTGGGTTAAGTAGTTTAATTCTCCATCTATTTTGATCTAAGCCAACCATTTGCCAAGTCAAAGGTTTCAAAAAAGTATCTTCCTTAAATTCAATTACTAGTCTTGTTTTACCCTTAATTGGTTTACCTAATCTAATTTCTTTTATTGGACCATTACCTTTTATTGTTCTGGGATTTTTTAATTCTCCTGGGAAATCTACCCAAAATCTATCTCCAGATATTTTGTTAGCCTTCTGAAAATATGCTTTTAAATTTGAATTTGATTTGGTTCTTAATTCTAAAACTCCATTAGTGTTTATCGCCCATGCTGCAAGATCACTTGAAGATTTAACTGTGAGGATTGGAGAATTTAAAAATAAAAAAACTGATAAACAACGAAAAAGCTTATTATGTAAAAACTTTTTCATTAGTTTGAAAATAGTTTGTTTTTTCTATGTTTAAGGCTTGGCATCTGCTCCCTAATTTTCTTTACTCTTTCTTTATCAGCAGGGGCTATTGCGGCTCCCTGAGTTTTTCCAGCATCAGATAAAACTGTACCCCAAGGGTCAATTACCATTGCATGACCATGACTTTGCCTTCTTCCATAATGAATTCCAGTTTGAGCTGGAGCAACTACATATGCTGTATTCTCAATTGCTCTTGCTTGTAATAGGATTTGCCAATGATCTTTACCAGTAAATGCTGTAAAAGCTGCGGGAATCATAATTAGCTCTGCACCATTCGAAGACAAATATCTATAGAGTTCAGGAAATCTAACGTCGTAACAAATCGACAACCCTACTTTGCACAAACCTGGGACATCTACAACAGGTGGATACTCTGCCCCAGATAAAATAGTGGATGATTCCTTATATAAATTTCCATCTGGCAAATCAACATCAAACAAATGAATCTTGTCGTATTTTGCCAAAATCTGTCCATCTTTCCCAAATAAGGCAGACCTATTAAAAGTATGACTATCATCACCAGCAGGAACAGGATACCCTCCTCCCAAAAGAAATACTTGGTATCTTTGAGACATAGTTTTTAGAAAATTTGCACACTTCTCTGATAATTCAGAAGCTAATCTAAGTTTTTCATCATCTCCTCCTAAAAAGGCAAAATTCTCAGGCAATCCTATTAACTCAGCACCTCTTCTAGCAGCTAATTCAATCTGTTCTTCTGCTTCAATAAAATTTGCTTCAACATTCGAGGTGCTCGTAATTTGCAAAGCAGCTACCAAAAAATCAGTCAAGATTTTACTCCTAGTGAACCAATTCGTAAATCATGAGGCACGAATCACACCTCTTTCAACTTGTGCTGGAACAATATCTAAGCAATCAAGTTCAGAACAACATTTAAAATCATCCTCATAATCTCCAAGACTTGTCAATCTTTTGCCATGGGTTGCTGTTTTTAAACATTTTAAAATATCATTTCTCCAAAAATCCCAAAGAGCCAAAGCAGCTTGTAATTCGTCATTTACAACGTTAATTTTAAAATCACAGTTCTCTATTAGGTATGAAGCCAAAGCACCAGCAGCTAAAGAATCCTCAAGTGAATAAGAGCCTTCCCAGCCACTACCAAGTATTAAAACATTTTCACTTTTTAATGAAATAATTTTTTCAGCAACTGCTTTCCTATTTGGGAGAGCCATAGCAAATAAATACTTGGCATTTTGAACTTTTTGCAACGATTTAGTCCCATTAGTCGTACTCATAAAAAGTCTTTTACCATTAACAACTTTTTTTGTAACTGATAAAGGAGAATTTCCTAAATCAAAGCCCTCAATCTTTTTACCGCCTCTCTCTCCAAGCATTAGTCTGTTTTCAGTTTGCCACTTAATTGCAGATTCTTTTAATAAATCTAAATCTGCAAAAACTTGAACTGAATCAGCTCCATTTTTTAAAGCCCAAGAGATTGTGGTTGTAGCTCTTAAAACATCGATAACTACAGCAATATCTGGACTTATTTCAGGAACATCCTTTGCAACGTGATAATAAGTAAGATTAATAATCGATTCCTTTTCTAAGCTTATTATAGAAAACAGTTACTTAATTTGATTATTTTTTTTTAAAAAACAAACTTATTGATAATATATAACTAATTTGTTTTTACAGAAATCTTATCAAGTATTTAATTTGAAAATGAATAATATCCGCACAATAAAAGGTGGAGTTAATTTAAAAGGAAAAGTAAAAGTACCTGGAGATAAATCTATTTCTCATAGAGCTTTAATAATAGGAAGTATTGCTAAGGGTGAAACGACTATTGAGGGGTTTTTGCATTCTGAAGATCCACTTTCTACTGCTGATTGTCTTAGGAAATTAGGTGTAAATATACCAGAAATAAAAGAAAATGAGCCTTTTACAATTTCAGGATTGGGTCTTGATGGATTAAAAGAGCCCAAAGAAATTCTAAATTGTGGGAATTCTGGAACTACCATGAGATTATTAATGGGTTTACTTGCCGGTCAAGAAGGAAAAAATTTTATCTTAACAGGTGACATTTCGCTTAATGAAAGGCCAATGGGGAGAGTTGGCAAACCATTATCTTTGATGGGTGGAAAAATTTTTGGTAGAGAAAAAGGTAATAAAGCTCCAATCACAATTGATGGAAATAAACTAAAAGGATGTGTTATTGGAACCCCTGTAGCGAGTGCTCAAGTAAAATCCGCAATCTTATTGGCAGGCCTCAAAGCTTCTGGGACCACTTCTGTTATTGAACCAGCATCTTCAAGAGATCATACTGAAAGAATGTTAAAAGCATTTGGAGCAGACATCAGTATCAGAGGAGAATTAGGAAGGAATGTAGTTGTCAAGTCAGGAGGTAACTTAATTGGCCAGAGAATATTGATTCCTGGAGACATAAGCTCTGCTTCTTTTTGGATGATTGCTGCATCTATTGTTCCAAATTCAGAGGTTTTAATTCAGAATGTCGGACTAAATCCAACTAGAACAGGGATTTTAAATGTAATGGATTCAATGGGGTGCAATTATGAGATTTTAGATAAATCGACCATTGCAGGTGAACCTATTGGATCTATTAAAGTAAAGTCTTCAAATAATTTAAGATCATTCACTATAGAAGGAGATATTCTCCCAAAACTTATAGATGAAATTCCTATCCTTACTGTGGCTGCCTGTTTTTGTAATGGAGTTTCTGAAATTAAGGATGCACAAGAATTAAGAGTTAAGGAGACAGATCGATTAAAAGTCATGGCACGACAGTTACAAAAATTCGGTGCTGAAATAACAGAAAAAGAGGATGGACTAATTATTAATGGGCTATCAAAATTTCATTCTGCGGAAGTAGACAGTGAGGCAGATCATCGAGTAGCAATGAGTCTTGCTATTGCTTCACTTCTTGCCAAAGGTACCTCAAAAATCATGAGAGCAGATGCAGCTAGCGTATCGTATCCCACTTTTTGGGAAGAGCTGGTCAAACTTACTAACTAGCCTATAAAGTTTTTGTCTGAATTAATAGAAGTTTTAACTAAAGATGGTAGTTACTCTTTGAGAAGTGTGTTTTTTCAAGAGAACTTCCATAGTTTATTGGGCGCATTGGAGGAAACAAAGTCGAAGTTTACAGCTACTTCTAATTTGCAAAGATTTAAGGGGAAATCCCTTAATGTTTTGGATATATGTTTTGGTTTAGGATACAATTCCGCTTCTTTATTAGATGAATTAATTGCACAAAAATCGCATTTAAATTTGTATGCGTTGGAGATTGATAAAAAGCCTCTTGAATATTCTCTTGAAAATGAATCTTTTTTTAAATTATGGGCTCCAAAAGTCAGAACAATATTTGAATCACTTTATCGAAAAGATTACTTTGAGGATCAATTTTTTAAATGCAGTATTTTGTGGGGTGATGCTAGAGAAAAAATCAACATTATTCCTTCATCTATTAAATTCGATCTGATTTATTTAGATGGTTTTTCTCCTCAAAAGTGCCCACAATTATGGACAATTGAATTTTTATCCAAAGTCACAGAAAATCTTAAGCCTCAGGGTTATTTAATAACTTATTCTTCATCAGCGGCAGTAAGAAAAAGCTTAAGAAATCTTGGGTTAGAAATTTTTACTATTAAGCCAAGTTTTAAAAACAGGCCTTTTTGGAGTCAGGGAACTGTCGCAATATCAAAATTTGATAAAAATAAATTGAAACCTAATTTCAATTTTGAAAAGTTATCTTTAATGGAAGAAGAACATCTCTTAACTAAAGCTAGTATTCCATATAGAGATCAAGATTCGAACTCAAGTAAAGACGATATAATCAGGAGAAGATTAGATGAGCAATTATTCTCAAATCTATTATCTACAAATAAATGGAGAGAGAAGTGGGGAATGACGAAGTTATCCTTTAAGAGTTAGATTTAAATAAGGATTTCAAATAAACATGTTAAGTGTTGCGATATTAGCGGCAGGCAAGGGCACCAGGATGGAAAGCTCATTGCCAAAAGTTTTACATAAAATTTCTGGCAAAAGTCTTCTACAAAGAGTAATTGATACATGTGTCGAATTAAAACCTGATAAAATTTTCGTAATTACTGGACACAAATCAAAAGAAGTACAAAGGTCGATCCATAACGATAAAAAAATTCATGTTGTTGTTCAAGAACCGCAATCAGGAACCGGTCATGCTATCCAGGTACTTTGTAAAGAAGTAAAAAAACATGAAGGGAACCTTTTGGTACTTAACGGCGATGTGCCACTCATTAGGCCTAATACTCTAAAAAGACTTTTGTATCTACACGATTCAAAAAATGCTGATGTTTCTTTAATTACCACAAAGAAAACAAATCCTCATGGATATGGCAGAGTTTTTTTGAAGGGGGATTTTATAGAGAGAATTGTTGAAGAAAAAGATTGCAATGATCTTGAAAGAGAAAATCCATTAATAAACGCAGGTGTTTACTGTTTTAACTGGGGTAACATGTCAGAAATAATTAATACCTTGCAAAGCAACAATAATCAAAAAGAGATTTACTTAACAGATACAATATCTTTGCTAAAAAATTCCTTAAGTCTCGAGGTAGAGGATAATGGAGAGCTTCAAGGAATTAACAACAGAATTCAACTATCAGAATGCGAGGAATGTATTCAAAATTCAATTAAAAAAAAGCATATGCTTAATGGTGTAACTTTTATAAATAAAGCAAGTTGTTCAATTAGCGAAGAAGCTGAAATCGGTAAGGATGTAATAATAGAGGCTAATACACATATAAGAGGAAATACGAAAATAAATAGTCATTGCATTATCGGTCCAAATACATTTATTGAGAATTCTAATGTGGGATTAAATTGTGAAATTTTAAACTCTACTGTTTATGATTCTCAGATAATGGATTATATAAAAATTGGCCCTTATAGTCATATAAGACCTAATTCCAAAATATCTTCCAATAGCAAAATAGGAAATTTTGTTGAGATTAAAAATAGTCAACTAGAGGAAGAATCTAAAGTAAACCATCTAAGTTATATTGGTGATTCTATTATTGGAAGATCTACAAATATTGGAGCTGGCACTATTACTGCAAATTTTGATGGACAGAAAAAACATCAAACAAAAATTGGGAAAAATTCCAGTATTGGAGCAAACACAGTTTTTGTGGCGCCAATAAATCTAGGGGAATCAGTAACAACAGGTGCTGGTTCTGTGATCACAAAAGACTCTAAAGATAATTCATTAGCGATCTCAAGAACTAAGCAAGTAAATGTAGAGAATTGGAAAAAAAGAGATCCTGATTTAGTTAATTAATTCAATAATTTTTTCAAGTTGCCAACACCTGCTCCCTTTTATAAGAATAGAATCCCCTTTTTTTGTAGATTTGTTTATCTCTTGAGGAACATCTTTAATATTATTTAAAACTAAGAATTTATTCTTATCTTCAAGATATTCGGTGTAAATTTTTTCATCTTCTTTATCGCAAATAAATAAACACTTTTCTATATCTGAATTATTTATTAAGTTGAATATTTCTTTATGATATTTTTCAGATTCTTTTCCCAATTCTTGCATACTTCCAAATATAAAAAATTTATTTCTCGGTTTTTCAAGCAGGTTTTTAATACATGCTTTTACTGACTCCGGCGAAGCATTATATGATTCATCATATATTGTTGTTTTTACTGATTTAAGAATTTTATTCCTTCCACCTAAACTTACAAAATCAAATTTATTAAAACTTGCAAAATCAACACCTAGTTCTTTAGCAACAGCATAAGCAAATAAGAAATTCGAAGCATTGTGAAATCCATCAAATGAAATTATAAAGGTATTTTCTTCAATTAAAATAGTTTTATTCGAAGGATCATAAAATCCTCGTAAATTATCATCTTTCCTAAAACTCTCCTTTTGATTTTCTATATTTAAAAGTTCTACTTTTATTACTCTACCTTTCCAGAACTCTCTTAAAGTTTCTTCAAGAAGTAAGTCATTTGCTGGTATTATTACAACTCCTTTAGGATTTAAAAATTTACTAATTTCACATTTTGCATAAGTAATATTTTTTTTAGAGCCTAACAATCCAATATGGGCTGTTCCTATGTTAGTAATCACTGCAATATCGGGTTCACTATATTTAGATAAATTTTCGATCTGTCCAAGACCTCTCATTCCCATCTCAAGGACCAAAACTTTATCTTCTTTATCTGCGGCACAAATAGTAAGACCAACCCCAATCTCATTATTGAAATTTGCATGGGATAATTTAATCTTTCCAAGTTTTTTTAAAACTTCACCAACCATTTCTTTTGTAGTTGTTTTACCGACTGAACCAGTTATCGCAATCAAAGGGATACTTAATTTTTTTCTTTTGAGCAAGGTTAATTTTTGGAATGCCTCTAAAGTGTCATTAACAACCCAACAAGGAAAATTGTCAGGAAGTAATTTCTGCATACCTTCTTTTATAACTACTGATTTAACCCCTTTATTTAAAACCTCTTGAAGAAAACTATGTCCGTCAAAATTTTCACCCTTAATAGCGATAAAAAGATCATTTTTTAAACAAGTTCTACTATCAATACTTATATTCTTAAAATTTAAAGAATCTATTCCACCCTCGCCCAGATTTTTAATATCACCTAAAACATCTTTTAACTCTAATAAAGAAAGATCCATTAAGAATTTAAGTCATACTTTTTTTAAAGATGGATCAGCTGATTGTCCATAAGAAAATTTCTCAACTTCAGCAACATCTGGTGATGGTTCCTTTATTCCGCAAACATCCTTATACATAATTTCGTATTCAAGAGCTGATCTTTGCCAACTAAACTCTTGGCTCATAGCTCTTTTTTGTAGTAATTCCCAACTATCTTTATGCCTAAAGGCTTCCCAAGACCTGACTAAAGAAGTATAGAAATCTATAGGTTCAAAGCGATCAAAGCAGAAACCTGTACCACTATTATTTTCTGGATCATGAGGTAAAACTGTATCAACTAAACCTCCAACTCGCCTTACTATTGGAATAGACCCATATCTCATAGCCAGGAGTTGACTAATTCCACAAGGTTCGAATCTACTTGGCATTAAAAATGCATCAGAGCCACCATAGATAAGCCTTGATAAAGAATCATCATAAGTAAGAAATACTGAGAATCTTCCTGGGTAATCTAATGCC
Source organism: uncultured Prochlorococcus sp. (assembly GCA_902600395.1). GTDB lineage: Bacteria > Cyanobacteriota > Cyanobacteriia > PCC-6307 > Cyanobiaceae > Prochlorococcus_A. The sequence goes on from CACKJL010000001.1 coordinate 19,198, forward strand.
AGTTGCCATAATCCAGACTCTAAATACCTATCTCCAGTCCCTAAAACAGCAATTTGAGAATCTGTATAGGCCAATAGTCTTCTTGAAACTTGTAAAAGTAAGTCAACCCCTTTCTGATCAACTAACCTACTGACCATACCTAAAAGATATTTTTTGGAATTAACTTCGAGACCCATTTCTCTCTGCAGAATTTTTTTATTTTCTTGCCTATTTTCTAAATTCTTAATACTGAATTGTGCAGGTAAAACTGGATCTTTGGCTGGATTCCATTCATCAAGATCTATACCATTAAGAATTCCTCTTAATTTGCCTGAGATGTAATTAAGTAATCCTTCGAGGCTTTCCCCGTATTCATGAGTTTTAATCTCATCTGCATAAGTCGGAGAAACAGCATTGACCCTATCTGCGTACAACATTGCCGCAGCCATCGTATGGTCTCCATGCATATACCAAGGACACCAAGTCATTTTTTCAAGTTTCCACCTCCAAGGGCCTTGGTATTTTAAATTATGAATTGTGAAGACCGTACTAATTTCGGGATCTTGATGCATCCACACAGGAATCATTCCAGTGTGCCAATCATGGCAATGGAGAACTTGAGGTTTCCAACAGTTCCAGGAAAATTCTGCAGTAGCACTAGCAAAAAATGTGAAGCGCCAGTCCTCATTTTCGCCTCCATATATTTGGTCAGAGTCAAATGTTGGATGACCCACTAGGTAAATCACATAATTATGGATGGGATGTTTTGCTTCATATACGGCAAAATCAGTGCCCATTGTATTTGCTCTAAAGACTGGTTCATTCGATACCTCTAAAAGACTCCACAATTTTCCATATCCTGGAATTATTACCCTTACATCGTGACCAAGTTTTATCAAAGATGGAGGCAACGAACCAACCACATCTCCCATACCTCCAACTTTGATCATTGGAGCACATTCAGCAGCGGCAAGAAGAATTCTCATTGATAATTATTTAAAAAAGTTCTTTTGAAAAATAAACTAGGGTGTCCACTTATAGTCAGAAAAGTCTGGTGGACGCTTTTCAAGAAAGGCATCTCTACCTTCTTGAGCTTCTTCAGTCGAATAGAATAATTGAGTTGTGTATCCAGATAATTCTTGAATACCTGCAATCCCATCATTCTCTGCATTGAATGAAGCTTTAAGAATACGAATAGCAGTTGGACTATTTCGTAAAATCTCTCTTGCCCAGATTACACCCTCAGCTTCTAATTCTTCAATCTTTGTAATTGCATTTATTAAGCCCATCTTCAGAGCTTCCTTGGAATTATATTTTCTACACAAAAACCAAATTTCTTTTGCTTTTCTTTGACCAACAAGTCTTGCTAAATAACTAGATCCAAAACCTCCATCAAAACTACCAACTCTTGGACCTGTTTGACCAAATATTGCATTTTCAGAGGCGATACTGAGATCACAAATTAGATGAAGTACCTGCCCTCCTCCAATTGCGAAACCAGGAACTAAAGCAATAACCACTTTAGGCAAACTTCTTATTAATCTTTGAAGTTCAAGTACATTTAATCTCTGCTTCCCTTCATCATTTTTATATCCATTTTTACCCCTTACACTCTGATCACCTCCAGAGCAAAAAGAATAAATGCCTTTCTTGTCAGGTCCTGCACCTGTAAAGAGAACTACGCCAATAGTTTCATCATTTCTTACGATATCAAATGCGTCAATGAGTTCATCTACAGTTTGTGGCCTAAATGCATTTCTTTTTTCAGGTCGATTAATTGCAATTCTCGCAATTCCCTCATCTGATTTGTGAAACAATATATCCTCATAAGATTTGCATTCTGACCAATTTAAAGTTGTTTTACCAGGTAATACTTTCATAAAATCTAATAATTCAAAGATAGAAAATGATAAATTTAACTGCCAATTATTTTTTCTAGCAAGGCATTTTTTTCACAAATTTCATTTTCTGGATCAACATCAACCTTAATTATTACAGATTTCTGGATAGAAATGCTCCAATCTAATGCCTCTCGTAATTTTTTAAAATTTGTCACACTTTTAAAGTTTACTTGATAGCCCTCTGCGAGTTTTGGCCAGTTTATTTCTTTTGGCATAAGAAATAGTTTTTTTAATTCATCTTCTTTTAAATTTTTTTTATAAATACGATTAAATATATTTCCGCCATTATTATTTATTAGAAGAATTGTTATATTCATGTCGTTTGAATTTTCAATCAGCCAACCGTTTATATCATGAATAAAAGCCAAATCTCCAGTCACAAGAAGTAGAGGATTTTTAATTCTAGAAATACCTAATGCAAGAGATAAAGTTCCGTCTATTCCAGAAGCTCCCCTAAAGCTGAAACAATTTCTTGTTAAGGTACCATTCTCAGAAAACGTAAGCCAATCTCTAATCGGGCTACTCGCTGAGAGCATTATAGGATTTTCAGTTGGCCAAAGTTTTGGAACAAGATTTGCAAGCATATACTCAGTAATTTGATTATCTTGAGAAATTTTCTCTTTTAAAATTTCTTTAATCTGCTCGCCTTCCTCTATTAGATTTAGTGCCAACTGAGTAAGAGACTTTTTGTTTTTTTCATTGATTGATAATTCTTTTAACAATTTAGTAGTGAAATTTGAAAGCCCAAAATCATATTCAAATGATTTTTTTATAGGGTCCAATTTTCTATAGTTTTTTTCTTTTATAAGAATTTGTATCCCTTTGAAGTTTATTAAAAAATTCTCCAAATCAATTGAGGATGACATAGGGCCAAGCCTCAAAAGTTGATGACAATTTATTGAATTTTTATTTTTTCTTAAAACTAATTCCCAATTCACGACTAACCCTCTCAAACCAGAATAAACACCTGAAACAGGATCAGCAAATACTGGCCAACCAGTAATCTCTTGTAATCGTTCTAAAGATTTATTGAAAGAAGTTAAATCATTTATGGAACCTTGATAGGGACCTACCAAAATAATACCGGATTCATCTAAATTTAAATTTTCTGAGATTTCGAAGAACTTGTTTTGATCAGGCTTTATTTCATTTTCCTGAAATATATATTTTTTCTTTAAATAAATTCTCTCAAAAACCTCTAAAACATTTTTTTTATTTAAAAGTGAAATACCTAAAGGCTTATCAATAGGAATATTTAAATGAATAGGGCCAGGGAAGGTTGATATTTGTTTCTCAATAGTTCGAACTAAATTCAAGATTTCATTTTCTTGTGTTTCATGAAGTCCATTTAGATTTGTACTTAAAACTCTTCTGCAGACTGAACTCAAAAAATCTTCTTGATTTACTGTTTGATTAGCGCCACAATCTTTTAATCTTAAGGGTCTATCTGCAGTAAGAAATATAATACCTTTACAAGATCGGTCTGCCTCAACTGCTGCTGGCAATAAGTTACTTACAGCAGTCCCAGAAGTCGTAATAACTAAAGAGAGATTACCTGATGCAGCAGAAATCCCAAGAGAGTGGAATCCCGCAGATCTCTCATCTATTGAATTAAAAATATTTACCAGTCCTAATTTATTTAATTTTCCAGCAGCTATTGCTAAAGGTGCTGATCTACTTCCAGGACATATTATTAAATTTTGAACTCCTATTTTTATAAGAAGATTCAAAAGTTGTAAACTTCTAAGAAAATTTTTGCATTCAATAGATGATGTCATAATTTATATAAATGCTTTGGGATTTCCCTTATAACTGAATTAAATAAAACATGTCTACAACTCAAGAAAAAAGAAATTCAATAATAAAGGATTTAAAAAATCTTTTAATCTGGATATCTATAGCTTTAATTATACGATGGCAGGTTATAGAGCCAAGATGGATCCCATCCGGTTCAATGCTTCCAACTCTTCAAATACAAGATAAAATTCTTGTTGAGAAACTAACCCCCAAAATCACATCCAAATCAAATCTTTCAAAATTAAAAAATAAAATAGTTGTTTTTAACGTTCCGGAACAATTAATTAATGCTGGTTATGAAGCAGATACTGCACTAATAAAGAGAGTAGTTGGGATACCTGGAGACAAGGTAGAAGTAAGAGATGGTAACCTTTACTTAAACGATATAGCTCAAAACAATTACGTTTTTGACAAAAATATTAATTATTCAATGGGGCCTTTTATTGTCCCAGAAGAAGCATTATGGGTGATGGGAGATAATAGAAATAACAGTATGGACTCACATATTTGGGGATTTTTACCCTATGAAAAGGTTATTGGTAAAGCTATTTTTAGATATTGGCCGTTCAATAAAATTGGACCTATTCGGTTCCCTGCTCTTAATAATTTAGATTAATGGGTACGTGATGATGTAGGGTTTTTATATCTTGAAGTTGTAGAAATGTTTAATCCAGAATTTCTTGCTACTGAAAATAATGATCCAAACGATGAGAATGATTTAATCCAATATTTACAAAAACAATCTCCAGAAGTGTTGCAAAGAGTAGCAAAATCAGCAAGTGAAGATATTCAAGAAATAATTAGACATAATGTTCAAGGTCTTCTTGGAATGCTTCCTTCAGATCAATTTGATGTAAAAATAACATCCTCAAAAGACAACATTGCTAATTTATTATCTTCTGCAATGATGACAGGATATTTCTTAAGACAAATGGAGCAAAGAAAAGAGCTGGAACAAACTCTCAAAAATGATGAAAAAATGTCTATTGAAGAAGAATAGTTTTAAAGATTTATTTCTTCAGGAATTATTCCTAGTTCAAACAACTTTTTATATAAACTCATCAGAAATTTATTATCCTCCGGTAGTTTGTCCCACTTTTGGGAATTAATTTCATTAATTAATTTTTGACAATCTTCTATTGTAAATTTTATCGGTGCCGTAAAATGGGCTGGAATTAAATATTCCATATCTTCAAGAGACTTGATATTTTCTAGCCATTTAATTAACACTTCTTTTGAACGGGGAAAAATTAGTTTTTGTAAAACTGGTGCCACTTGAATCTTAGGAGTTTCTTCCCCCATTATTTCAACAAGAGAGGATTCCCAATCTTCGTCCCATAAAAAGGGATAAATACCGAAATGAGATCTCCAATTTCTAAGATCTTTTTTGAACGAATACTTAAATATTTCTTTTAAAGGTGGAATATTTAACTTACCTGGTTTTAAAAAAGATGAAAATAAGACTAACCTTTTCCAACCTTTTTTTCTTTGTTCAATGGAGTCAATCAAAGGTTCATCTCCTCTCTCTCTAGAATGAAAAAGAAGTGGAGTCGGATCAAAATTAAATATCTCAGGTGGAGTGGAGTCTATTCCAACTATTGCGTCTGTTACATGAAGAGTTTTCGTAGAATAATGGAAACAGCTTATCTCCTGATATCTTCCAAGCCCTAAATTCAGTGGGCCTAATGAAGACCATTTAAAGGAGTTCGCATGTGGAGTACCTTCCTCAAACAGTATTCTTGATCTTTTTGATGGAATTCCTAAAAAATCTAGTGGAAGATTGATGGGGAAACTCCACTGTCCAGGACAAAGCCAAATTTCTGCATCTTTAAGAATTCTTGAAAGAGCTGGTAGTCCGATTTTATGTTCTAGACCCGAGGCACTTGGGAGAATTATTGTTTTTACTTTACCGTGAATCGCAATTAATTTTTCTAACTCATTTATTAATTCTTTTGTAGGAGGTAGTGGGTTTATGAGCATCAACCCATTATCAACCTTTATTACCGTCATTCTTATAGGAACCGCAACATAATAAAGTCCCTGTATTTGTTCCAAGGACCATATTTGATCAGGAATTAATTCTCTTAAGATTGTTTTCTTTTTCCCATAAGGATATAAGGGAAATAATGGCCACCAATACCACTTTTTATTTAAAGTTTCTTCCACCACTATCATTTATAACCAGCAAAAAATTTCTTTAACTTAAATATTCCGTATCTTGGAGCGAATAAAAAAGCGAATAAAAATATAAAAGTTTGTGCCAAGACAATTGATCCACCTGTCTCAAGATCAAACCAAAAACTAATATAGATTCCTATTAGGCTTGAGATAATTGCACTTAATACTGAAATTATTGTCATATTATCAAACTCATCCGTAAGTAAATATGCTGTAGCCCCTGGTGTAATCAACATCGCAACTACCAAGATAATTCCAACAGACTGCAAGCCCACAACTGCTGCCAAAGATAAACACGTGAGGAGTAAATAGTGAAGAAAAAATACATTTATTCCAACTGTTTTTGCATGCCTAGGATCAAAACAATAAAGCATTAAATCTTTCCTAAAAATTGATAAAAGAATTACTACCAACAAAGAAATGAATATGGTTTGTTTTACATCTGAAAGTGATATTCCTAATGGACTGCCAAAAAGGATAGAGTGCAGATCAATATTACTTTTAATCTTAGAAACCAATACAATTCCAAGAGCAAAAAATCCAGTAAATACCAACCCAATAACAGTATCTTCCTTAACCCTAGATTTCTGCTTAATAAACCCTATCAATGCAACAGAACCAACTCCGAAAATAAATGCCCCTAATGAGAAAGGAAGACCTAATGCATAAGCAACCACAACACCAGGCATTACTGAATGTGAAACTGCATCTCCCATTAAAGCCCATCCTTTAAGAGTTAAATAACTGGATAGGAAACCACAAACAGCGGCCACTAATGAACTCATAAGAAGTGCTTTTCTCATAAAGCCATGAGTTAAAGGATCTGTTACGAATGAATCTAAAGTTAAAAAAGAACAGAGCTCCATATAATTTAGAATTTAGGATTCAGGTCCAAACAAGAAATCAGGTGAGATTCCTCCAAAAGTAGTTGTAATATTTTCAGGAGTAAACACTTCAGAGGTCTCGCCATAAGCTACAACAGTTTTATTTATTAAAAGAACTAAATCACAAAATTCTCGTACATGAATCATATCGTGAGTGGATAATAATATGGTTTTCCCCTCATTTTTAAATTGAATAAATAATTCCGAGATAAGTTTCTCAGTTCTTATATCAACACCGGCAAAAGGCTCATCAAGGAGTAGTATTGAAGCCCTTTGCGCAATTGCTCTAGCTAAAAAAGTTCGTTTTCTCTGACCTCCAGATAAGTTTCCAATAGGTGTAGACAAATGATCAGTAAGATCAACCCTCTCAATAGCATCTTTAACCGCCTGAACGTCAGACTCTCTAGGACACCTAAAAATATTCATCGAACCATATCTTCCCATCATCACTACATCCCAAACATTTATTGGAAATTGACTATCAATTCCCTCACTCTGAGGAACATAAGCAATTGTCTGATCTTTTTGTGCAGATCTTAAAGACTCTCCATTAATTCTAATTTTTCCCTTTGAAATATTTACAAAGCCAGTTAATGCATTAAAAAAAGTTGTTTTACCAGCCCCGTTCATCCCTACTAACCCACAAATCTGGCCAGGTTTCAATCTTAAATTAGCATCATACAAAGCCACCTTACCGTTGTAATCTACGCAAATATTCTCTGCTTCGATCCTAAAGTTTTGATAATTGATTGATTCCATAATTCAAAAAAGGCCTTTTTTAATTAAATCCAAATTATGCTCAAGCATTTTTATATAGGAACTAGCAGGCCCACTTTTACCCGATAATGAATCAACAAAAAGATTTCCGCCAAAATCAGCCCCAGTTTCGTTTGCAACAACCAATTGAGATTCATTACTTACAGTACTTTCGCAAAATACAGATGGGACATTTTTTTCTTTAACTATTGAGATTGTTCTTGTCATTCTTTTGGGCGTAATTTGACTCTCGGCATTAACTGGCCATAAATAAACTTCCTCTAATCCATAATCATTTGTTAAATATGAAAAAGCACCTTCACAACTTACTAGATACCTCCTGTCTTTATTCAAGTTATTAATAAAAAGTGAGAATTCTTTATCTATTTTAGAGAGTTTATCTTTATAAATTTTTCCATTTTCTTCAAATAATATCCTTTTGGATGGCCTCAATTCTGATAAAGAATCCACCAGAATATCTACGTATAGGATCCCTCTTTTTGGAGAAATCCAGGCATGAGGATTGGGTTTCCCTTTATAAAAATCTTCACTGATAAAAATAGGATCTAAATCTTTCGTGACAGTAATTCTTTTAACTTTTAAATTAGAAACAAATTTTTCAGCCCATAATTCAAATCCAAATCCATTATCAATAAAAACAAAAGCACTAGAGGCATTTACCAAATCGCTCGGAGTTGGTTGGTAGCCATGAACTTCAACTCCTGGTTTCGTTATTGATTTAACAATAAAATCATCTTTTGCAATATTACTAATTATGTCCGCCAAAACAGTGAAACTTGCTAGTATAACTTCTTTACTTTCCTTTTTATTTGATATTCTCTTGCATGAGCCTGAAGCAAGAGAAAGCAGAAGTAACAAACTTAAAATAAGAATTTTTTTTCTCATATTTAAATTTCAAATTTAGATCATGAATTAAAAGATACTTTCATAAGTGGTTTTCTCAGATCAGAAATAAATCCTTGCCAATTTATTTTTTCTTTTTCAAAAGCTTTTTCAACAATTTTCTCAGAATTTTTCTTTATAAAATCCAAATCAGGTTCTTCTACTCCTCTTGTTATTGCCATAAAATCAGCCAAAGAACTTGATACTACTCTTGTTAAATAAGCAGCACTGACAGCCTGAAATGTTCCAGAAACAAGCCAATTTGGTCCATGTAATTTTGTTATGCCAATTAGAGTTTGTCCACTCCATTCAATAACTCCCTGAGCAATTGCCGTCTTTAAAATCTCTTTGGAAACTTTATCTAAAATTTCAGGAGACCAATTACATCCCCATATAGACTTAATTTCTTTAATCATTAATGAATTTAGTACTGTCATTGCCATAACATCAATTGATGGGATAGGAGATAAGAAAACAGTTGTCGCGACGAGAATTTGATTTTTTCTTTGTATACCTTTTAACTGTATTCTTCTTATCCCTTCAATTTCAGATTGCCAGGCAACATGTAGTTCTTTCAAGAGCCTTTTTTTTGTATTTTCAATATTTTTAGATGAACTTATGAAAAACTTCCTTAACGAAAAAGGTATATTTGTTATTTCATTCTTATTCAAATCAAAAGTAATAATTTTATTTACAAAGTCACTTGAAATTTGCGACTTTAGATCTTCTATCTGATTTTTGGCTTCTATTTTGTTGGGAGTTAAAGCCACCAACCAGATTGGCATATTTTTAGGAAACTTTTCCAGCCATAAAAAATCATTCGCCGACAAAGGCAAGTTTATAAAATAAAAGATTGCATCACTCTTCAAAGCTTCTTCTGGAATAACTTGAGAAGAATTGTATTTAGGCAGTTTTTCGTATAAATCAAAGTCAAACTTATCTACCTTAAAATGACCTTCTAAAACAGACAGACAACTTTGATAATCTTTTTGTCCAATGCAACTTATTTTTTCTTTTTCAAATCTATTAAGAATCGATTCAAGTGTTTTTTGTCTTTTTGAATTCTGTTTTTCTAATTCATTTGTTGCTTCAAATTCTTCAAAAAAATTTAAATCTTCATTACATAGATTTATCCAACCGTCTAAATTATTTGGCTCATTAAATTTAGGCTTATCATTCTTCAAGTAAAAATATCCCCCCAAACACAACGCAAAAAATCCTATTGAGCCTCCTGCGAAATGAATTAGGTCACTGACGAACCATTCCCCAAAACCTAACATTAATAGAATAATAATAAGATTTTTTTTCGGAAACTTTATGAAATCCTTTAAAAGGTTCTCTTTACTAATATCAAACACAATACTTTGTTTTTCTAAATTCATTTTAATGCAAGTTATGAATGAGAAAAGCAAAATTTCATAAGTCGTTAATCAAAAGATAAAAAATTAAGGCTTTTCAAAAGACTTATTGCATAACAAGATGCTAAGTTAATAGACTATTTAAATAACTTAAGAAACATCAAGATGTCTAATTCAAATTTCAGCAATAATCCTGGACAAGAAAATTATAGAGGTCGTTCTAACAATGAAAGATCTAATTTCAGAGATAGATCGGGCGGCAGAAGAGATGGAGGAGGATTCCGCATAAGATTGAGTGATAACGAAATGAAAGCTGTTAAATCAATACAAGAGGTCTTTCAATTGAGATCTACCGTAGCAGTTCTCGGTTTCTCTGTTAGAACACTTAGCGAAATGATCAAAGACGAAAAATTGATTGAATCAATCACAGAATATGCAAAAAATAATAAAAACTCTTCTCCGAATAGACAATCACAAAATTCTTATGAAGAAAAAACAGCACCTGACCCTTTTGCAAGACCTGTAAAAAGTACATCTACTGAAGAGATCCAACCTAGCGAAGTAGAAGAGGATGGCAAATAAAAAAAGAATTCTTTCTGGAGTTCAACCAACTGGTGATTTACATATTGGGAATTGGCTTGGGGCCATAAATAATTGGGTTACGCTTCAAGAGCAATATGAAACATTTCTATGTGTAGTTGATTTGCACGCAATCACAGCTTCATATAATCCCAAAGAATTGTCTCAAAACACTATCTCTACTGCAGCTTTGTACGTCGCTTGTGGAATAGATCCCAATATATGCTCAATTTTTGTCCAAAGTCAGATTTCTGCACATTCAGAACTTTGTTGGATATTAAATTGCATGACCCCAATAAATTGGATGGAAAGAATGATTCAATTCAAAGAAAAATCCATACAACAGGGGAATAATGTATCCATTGGATTATTTGACTATCCGATCCTAATGGCGGCAGACATTCTTCTATATGAAGCTGACTTTGTACCAGTAGGTGAGGATCAAAAACAACATCTTGAACTTGCCAGAGATATTGCACAACAGAGAATTAATGCCAGATTTAGTAAGGACAAAAATATTTTAAAAATCCCTCAACCAATAATCATGAAGAGTGGATCAAAAATAATGAGTTTAATTGATGGTTCAAAAAAGATGAGCAAAAGTGATCCTAATGAAGGCAGTCGTATTAACTTATTAGATGCTCCTGAAGTAATAACGAAAAAAATAAAAAGAGCAAAAAGTGACAGTTTTATAGGAATTGAATTTAACAACCCTGAGAGACCAGAATCTAAAAATCTTTTGATGATTTATTCAATATTATCTGGCAAAGAGATTTCTCAATGTGAAAATGATTTCTCAGAGACTGGATGGGGGACATTTAAAAAATTAATTACAGAACAACTTATTGAATCACTAGAACCTATTCAGAAAAAATATAAATTATTAATTAATGATCCCTATCAATTAAATAAAATCCTTGATGAAGGGAGGGAAAAAGCTGAAGATTTAGCAAATCAGACTTTAAAAAGAGTTAAATCAAAATTAGGATTCTTTAAAATGGAGAAATAAAGTATGCCAATAATTACCTTACCTGATGGTTCAAAAAAGGTTTTCGAAAAATCTGTAACTATTCTAGAAATTGCCCAGAGTATAGGCGCTGGATTAGCTAAAGCAACAATTGCAGGGAAAGTAAATGATGTTCTTCTTGATGCAACTATTCCTATAAGTAGAGATTCCAAAGTTGTAATTATCACATCAAAAGATAAAGAAGGAATTGAAATAATAAGACATTCATTTGCTCACCTTATTGGTCATGCAGTTAAACAAATTTACTCTGATATTAAGATGGCGATTGGTCCTGTTATTGAAGATGGTTTTTATTATGATATTTTTTCTGAATATAGATTTACTCCTGAAGATTTAATAAAAATCGAAAACAGAATAAATAAATTAATAAGAACGAACTATGACGTTGAAATATTACAAGTTTCTAAAGAAGATGCAATTAAAACTTTTAAAGAAAGAGATGAGACTTTTAAATTAAGAATTATTGAAGAAATTCCTGAAGAAGGGCTTATAAATTTGTACAAACACGAAGAATATATCGATATGTGTAGAGGGCCTCACGTACCCAATACTAGACATTTGAGACACTTTAAATTACTTAAATTATCAGGTTCATACTGGAGAGGTAATAGTGAGAATGAATCATTACAGAGAATATATGGAACTGCATGGGCAAAAGAAAAAGAACTCAAAGATTATTTAACAAGAATTGAAGAAGCGGAAAAAAGAGATCATAGAAAACTTGGTAAAAAACATTCACTATTTCATATACAAGAAGAATCTCCAGGAATGATTTTTTGGCATCCAAATGGATGGACAATTTACCAAGTACTGGAAAAGTACATAAGAGAAATACTCAAAAAAAATGATTATTTAGAAATCAAAACCCCACAAGCTGTTGATAAATCTCTTTGGGAAAAATCCGGTCATTGGGAAAAATTTAGAGACGATATGTTCACTACAGCATCAGAAAATCGAACATATGCAATTAAACCAATGAATTGTCCATGCCATATACAAGTTTTTAATCAAGGTTTAAAAAGTTATAAAGATTTACCTATTCGCCTTGCTGAATTTGGTTCTTGTCACAGAAATGAACCTTCTGGTGCACTGCATGGCTTAATGAGAGTAAGAAACTTTACTCAAGATGATGCACACATATTCTGCACAGAAGAGCAAATTCAAGAGGAGGTATCAACTTTTATAGATCTTGTTTTCGAGGTTTATAAAACTTTTGGTTTTGATGAAATCATTATCAAATTATCAACCCGTCCTGAAAAAAGGGTAGGTAGTGAAGAGATTTGGGATAAATCAGAGGAGGCTCTTACCAAAGCTCTCGATAATAAGAACCTAAAATGGGAACTCCAACCAGGAGAAGGGGCTTTTTATGGTCCAAAAATAGAATTCTCCTTAAAAGATTGTCTTAATAGAGTCTGGCAATGCGGCACTATTCAGGTTGATTTCTCAATGCCTATTAGATTGGATGCAACTTATGTAGATATTGATAATGAGAAAAGAAATCCAGTTATGCTTCATAGAGCAATTTTAGGATCCTTTGAGAGATTTATAGGAATCTTAATTGAACAATATGAGGCAAAATTCCCAATTTGGCTTGCACCTTATCAAATAATTTTATTGAGCATTACAGATAGAAATATTGAAAAGTGTTCAAAGTTTAATGAATTAATAAATAATAATGGTTACCGATCAAAAGTTGATGTTAGGAATGAAAAAATAGGATATAAAATAAGAGAGGCAACTCTCGGGAGAGTTCCTTTAATTGCAGTTATTGGAGATAAAGAAGAGGAAATTGATTCAGTCGCTTTAAGAGCTTTAGATGGAACAAACTTAGGAATTTTCGACCTACCTAATCTATACAAATTAATGAATGAATTAATAGAAAAAAAAGGGAGAACAAAATAGTTTCGAATAGATGAATTTTCTGGCTTGTGATTTAGGAGGTACCAAGGTTTTATTGGGAATATTCGAAAGAGTAATAAATGATGATTCGCCTAAATTGTTATTCAAAAAGAAATATATATCTTCTGATTGGAATTCTTTTGAACTTATTCTAGAAGATTTTCTTAAAAATGAATGCAAAAATATTAATCATCCTTCTTCTGCATGTTTCGCCGTAGCTGGCCCTTTATCTAACAACAACGCAAAAATCATTAACTTGTCATGGAACATTTCTGGAAATGCTTTACAGAGGAAATTTAATTTTAAAAGCTGCGAGCTAATAAATGATTTCGCTGTACAGATTTATGGAATACCTTTTTTAAAAAAAAATCAATACTCCACTATCCAAAATGGATCCAATTCTGAAGGTGCCAATAATGATTTGCATACCATTGTTGGAGCTGGAACTGGCTTGGGGATTTCGAGAGGACTAATATCAGGGAAAAAGGTAAAAGTTTTAGCTAGTGAAGGTGGTCATGTTGAGTTCTCCCCAAAGTCAATATTAGAATGGGAATTGAAAATTTGGCTTAAGAATTACCTAAAAGTTGAAAGGATATCTTGTGAAAGAATTATTAGCGGCACAGGTTTATCAAGAATTGCCGAATGGCGACTAAGCAAACCTGATGCCCAAAACCATCCTCTACAACAATATTTAAAAAAAATTAAAATTTTTGATACTGCGAGAAAAGAACTACCTGAAAAAATTTGCAACCTCTCTAAAGAAGGGGATCAGCTAATGATTGAAGTTGAGAGGATTTGGTTAGGCGCTTATGCCTCTTTATTGGGAGATGTTGCTCTTCAAGAATTGTGTTTTGGCGGGTTATGGATTTCTGGAGGAACAGCATCAAAACATTTCAAAAACTTTAAATCAGATTTATTTTTAAAACAATTTTTCGACAAGGGAAGATTAAAAGATATTCTTAAAACAATACCTGTGAAAGTTATTTTAGATGAAGAGTTTGGACTTTTTAGTGCAGCCTGCAGAGCCAAAATGCTTTTAAAAACTTAAAAACAAAAAATGTCTATTCCTGAAGTAGGTAAAAAAATAAGGGTAACAGTGCCTTCCACAACTGCAAATTTAGGGCCTGGATTCGATTGTCTTGGAGCAGCATTAGATTTGTATAATGAGTTTATTTTTACAAGAATTGAAGGTGGTGGAGATAGATTTGATTTAATAATGGAAAGTACAGATGGGAATCATTTAAGAGGAGGACCTGAAAACTTAGTTTTTAGAGCAGCTCAGAAAGTATGGGAAAGCGCAAATATGGATCCTTTTGCACTTGAAGCAAGAGTTAAGTTGGCAGTACCACCTGCACGCGGGCTTGGAAGTAGTGCTACAGCAATAGTTGCTGGATTAATCGGAGCAAATGCAATAATGAACTCTCCATTGTCCAAAGAAAAACTTCTTGAACTTGCTATTGATATAGAAGGTCATCCTGATAATGTGGTTCCCTCTCTTCTGGGTGGGCTTTGTTTGACAGCCAGGTCTTCTTCTCAAAGATGGAGAATCATTAGATGTGATTGGCACGATTCAATTAAAGCTGTTGTGGCGATACCTGCAATTCGTCTAAGCACAAGTGAAGCAAGAAAGGTTATGCCCAAGAATGTACCTATATCTGATGCAGTGACAAATATGGGGGCACTTACTTTGTTATTAAATGGCTTAAAAGCAGGTAATGCGGAACTTATAAAAGAGGGAATGTTTGATAAGCTACATGAACCCTATAGATGGAAACTTATTAAGGGTGGATTAGAAGTTAAAGATGCCGCACTAAATGCAGGCGCTCTAGGATGCGCAATTAGTGGGGCTGGGCCAAGTATCTTAGCTTTGTGTAAAAAAGAAAATGGTAAAAACGTCAGTCAAGCCATGGTGAAAGCATGGGAGAAATCAGGTGTAGCGAGTAGAGCACCGTTCTTAAACGTTCAAACAACGGGTAGCCAATCTAGCACTATCTCCGGTAAGTAGTTTTACTTAGACATTTTTAATGTTATAGTCTCAAGCTAGAACAACTTCAACTAGAATAAAAAAATTATTCATTACATAAATGAATTTAGAATCTTTTCCTTGGCTATCTTCTATTGTTTTACTGCCTTTAATTGGGGCATTAATAATGCCTTTCTTGAGTTCAAAAGAAGGAGAAGATAATACACTCCCAAGAAATTTCTCATTAAGTTTTTTGTTTATAGATTTTTTACTAATAATCGGGGTCCTTTTTCAGAAATTCAATACTTCAGATAGCTCTTTGCAACTGGTAGAAAGAGCTTCCTGGTTACCCTCAATAGGCTTAGAGTGGTCTCTCGGTGTAGACGGGTTATCTGCTCCTTTAGTCGCTTTGAGTGGATTAATTACATTTTTATCAGCTGCGGCAAGTTGGAAAATTAAAAAGAAATCTAATCTATATTTTGCTCTTTTATTAGTGCAAGCCTCAGCACAAGCATTAGTTTTCCTTTCTCAAGATTTCCTATTGTTTTTCTTGGCATGGGAACTTGAATTGGTTCCGGTATATCTTCTTATTGCTATTTGGGGAGGGAAGAAGAAATTATATGCGGCCACAAAATTTATTCTTTATACAGCTTTAGCTTCTCTATTAATACTGATAAGTGGTCTAGCACTCGCTTTGAATGGTGATACTTTTACTTTAAATATTACCGATTTAACCAATAAACATGTAACAGGGAGCCTAGCTTTATTATCTTATTTAGGATTTTTAATTGGTTTTGGAGTAAAACTTCCTATCTTTCCATTGCATACTTGGTTGCCCGATGCACATGGAGAAGCTAATGCTCCAGTTTCAATGTTACTCGCTGGAATACTCTTAAAAATGGGAGGTTATGCCCTCTTAAGATTCAATGTTCAAATATTACCTGAAGTACATCTTCAAATTGCACCTGCTTTAATTATTCTTGGAATCATTAATATAATTTACGGAGCTCTAAATGCATTTGCCCAAGATAATGTTAAAAGGAGAATTGCATGTAGCTCTGTGAGTCATATGGGTTTTGTTCTATTAGGGATTGGAGCAGTAGATGCTTTAGGTATAAGCGGAGCGATGCTCCAAATGATTAGTCACGGACTTATAGCTGCAGCTATGTTTTTTGTTACGGGTTCATTCTATGAAAGAACAAATACTCTTTCAATACCAAATATGGGCGGTTTGGCAAAGGTCTTGCCAATAACTTTTGCTTTTTTCTTGACAAGTTCCTTGGCCTCTCTAGCCCTGCCCGGGATGAGCGGATTTATAAGTGAAATAACTGTATTTTTAGGAATCACTAGCCAAGAAGGGTTCAGCTCTATATTTAGATCGATAACTATTCTTATTTCAGCTATAGGTTTAGTTCTAACACCAATATATCTACTATCAATGTGTAGAAGAGTATTCTTTGGCCCTAGAATTCCTGCACTAGCTACAGTTAAAGAGATGAATGGTCGAGAATTGACGATTGGGTTCAGCTTATTGTTGCCTACTTTGGTGATAGGTTTTTGGCCAAAAATCGCAATTAATTTATATGAATCTTCAACAAATGCTCTCAGTCAGCAGCTCACTCTAGCTAAGTTAGTTGGGTTAATACCAACTTTAGTTAATTAGATTATTTTAATAGATGGATACCTCAATTTTTAAATATGGAGAATTACCTGAATTTAAAAAATTTACTCCCGAAAACTTAAGTAAGCAATTTCCAGTTGTACTACAAGAGATAACTGAAGAATTTAAAAAAATAGAGAAAAATTTATCTAATTATTTAATTCAAAATGATTTAAATTGGGATAATGTAATAAATCCTTTAAATGAAGTCAATGAAATTCTTAGATGGAGTTGGGGAGTAATAAGTCACCTTAATGCTGTAAATAATTCTGAAAGTTTAAGAGATATATATTCAAAATTTCTTCCAGAGATTATTAGCTTGAGTAATAAATTTGGGCAAAGCAAAATAATTTACAACTCTTTAGTCAAGCTTAAAGAGACAAATAACTTTGATCAAATAAAAAACAGAATTTTAGATAAAGAAATTCTTGAGATGCAACATAAAGGAATTTCCCTACAAAAAAATGATCAAGAAGAATTTAACAAAATTTCCGAAAAACTTGGGAAGCTGTCAACCGAATTCAGTAACAATGTTCTTGATGCCACTAACGAATGGTTTTTGATATTAAAGAAAAAATCTGAAGTCGATGGTCTTCCTGAACGAGTACTTGAATTGATGGCAATTTCTGCTCACAATCACCTAAAAAAAGGTGCAGAAGTTGATATCAAAAATGGGCCTTGGAAATTAAGTCTAGATATTCCAACATATACTTCATTTATGACATTTGCGACTAACCGTAACCTTAGAGAAAAACTATATAAGGCATTTGTCGGTAGAGCATCTCAAGGAGAAAAAAATAATTCTCAAATCATTGAAGATATATTATCTCTAAGAACTAAACAGGCTAATCTTCTTGGTTACAAAAGTTGGGCGGAACTAAGTTTGTCAACGAAAATGGCGAAAGAAATTAAAAATGTTGAAAATCTTTTAGAAGAATTGAGAGAACCCGCATTCAAAACCGCAAAAATTGAATTAGAAACGCTTGAAAAGTTTTCTAAAGATAATGGTTTTCCTAAATCCCAGAATATTGAGCCATGGGATATTAGTTATTGGTCTGAACTCCTTAGAAAGGAAAAGCTCAATTTGGATCAAGAGTCTTTAAGACCATGGTTCCCACTAAATGATGTTTTGAAAGGTTTATTTAAACTAAGTGAAAAGCTTTTTGAAATTAAAGTTGTCGAGGCAACCGATGAGGCACCTCTTTGGAATGATGACGTTTTATTTTTTAATATCCTCAATAAAGAAGATAACAAAATAGCGTCCTTTTACCTCGATCCATATTCGAGGCCTGAATCAAAGAGAGGAGGGGCTTGGATGGATGAATGTTTGAATAAAAACAATGTTGGCAAAAAGACCCTTCCTGTAGCTTATCTCGTTTGTAATCAGACCCCACCATCAAAAGATAAACCGAGTTTAATGAGTTTTGAAGAAGTTCAGACACTCTTCCATGAATTTGGTCATGGTCTTCAACACATGCTTACCACTGTAAATTTTCCTCAAGCAGCTGGAATCAACAACGTTGAATGGGATGCGGTCGAACTTCCAAGTCAATTTATGGAAAACTGGTGTTTTCATAAAAATACTCTTATGAATATTGCTAAGCACTATAAAACTGGAGAAAAACTATCCGACGAGAATTTTGAGAAACTCCTAAAGAATAGAACTTTTAATTGCGGAATGGCAACTCTTAGACAACTACATTTTGCAATTACAGACCTCAGATTGCACAGTAGTATTGATAAAAACAAAGATAAAACAGCAGATGAGATAAGAAGAGAAATTGCAAAACAAACTACTGTTATTGAACCCATTCAAGAAGATCAATTTCTTTGTTGTTTTAGTCATATATTCGCAGGCGGATATTCTGCAGGATATTACTCATATAAATGGGCTGAAGTACTAAGTGCCGATGCATTTTCAATGTTTGAAGAAGCTGATCTAGAAAACTCTGAAGATTTAAAGTTAATAGGGAAAAAATTCAAAGATACAATACTTAGCTTAGGTGGGAGCTTATCTCCTTTAGACATATTCAAACTATTCAGGGGCAGAGAGCCACAAACAGATTCCTTAATAAGACACTTAGGCTTATCTGGTGCTACATAATAATTTCATCGATTATTTTATCAACCGCAGATTTATTTCTTATAAGATTTCTATGTTTATATACTTTTACTGATATTTTTTTCCCAAAATTTAAATTTGTCCACCATCCAGGAAAAACCATCAAATCCCAATAAGTAAAGAAATTTATACACTCAATTTCATTAAGAAAAAAATCATTATTCTCGAGTCCTCTCAAAAACTTACTATTTATTTTCATTTCTGATATTCCTTTAAAAGGGTATTTGGGTATTAATTGAGCCGTCAAAGTTCCTTTATGAGGGGAACCTATAGTTATTAATCTTCTTGTTCTTTTATATCCATTATATTTTTGAAGCCAGTGCCTACCAATTACTCCTCCCATAGAAAATCCCAAAATATCTATTTCTTTTTCTAAACCGTATTTCTCTAAAATTAATTCGTTTAATTTATTAGTCAAATCAAGAATTGAAGTCATTCCATATGAATGCTCAAGAGTTGGGGCAAAATATTCAATGCCAATATCATCAAGTTTTAGGGTAATAGAAGAAAAAATACTTGAAGTATTCCAAAGACCATGAATCAATATGATAGGATTTATTTTCTCCAATACTTTAATTATTTTCAAGAATTCTTACTATTGAAACCTTTCCATCAAAACCCGTGATTGGAGGATTGCATTTTGTCAAAATAATCTTAATTTTAGAAAGCTTGAATTCCTGATCAATGATTTCTAAAATTGCCTTGGAATATTTTTCGATTGTATAACAATATATTTTCTTTGATTGATCTTTTAAAATTTGAACTAATTTTGAATAGTCAACTGTTTTTTGAATATCATCGTTAACTGTACATTTTTCAAAATCAGTCCACAAAAATATATCTAAAATAAACAGTTGTCCTGATTCCCTTTCTTCATCAAGCACGCCAACCCTAGCCCAAAGTTTAATATTCTCAATTTTTAAAAAAGTTTCCATCTTTAAAAGTTTTAAAGATCTTTATGTGTATAGATAGCCTTTCCTGATGAATAATCATCAACTATATTCCCATCACCTTCTAGGAAATATTTATAAGTGACCAAACCTTCAAGACCTACAGGTCCCCTTGGTGGAAGAGTTTGAGTAGAGATACCAACTTCAGCTCCGAATCCATATCTAAACCCATCTGCAAACCTAGTAGAGCAATTATGAAAAACACCTGCACTATCAACTACATTCATAAATTTATTAGCAGTATTTGAATTTTCAGTAATTATTCCATCTGTATGTTTTGAACTATATTTTTGAATATGTGTGATTGCTTCCTCGAGATCATCAACAATTTTTATCGATAAAATTAAATCCAAATATTCAGTTTTCCAATCTTCTAGACTAGCCTCATACTTTAACCCTAATTCAACTGATCTCTTATCTCCAATTAATTTAACATCATTAGAATTAAACAAAGGGATGGCCTTTTCTAAAAAAGCTGGTGCGATATCTTTATGGACTAATAAAGTTTCGATAGCATTACATGCTGCAGGATATTGAATTTTGCTATCCAAAGCGACTGATAAAGCCATCTCTAGATTTGCCTCAATATCTATAAACAAATGACAAATTCCATCCGCATGTCCTAGAACAGGAATTCTTGTATTTTCCTGAATAAATTTAACTAATTCATTACTTCCTCTTGGAATTATTAAATTAATGTATTGCTCAAGATTTAACATCGCCATGCTATCTTTTCTGCTTGTTAGTAAACATATTGCATTTTTATCAAGACCTGATTCATTTAAACCTTCTTGCAATGCCTTAACTATTGCTGTATTTGTTAAATTAGCTTCACTACCACCTTTTAGGATTACTCCATTACCTGATCTTATTGCTAATGAACTAATCTGCATCACGGCATCTGGCCTTGATTCAAAAATAACCCCCAAGACTCCAATTGGCACAGTTTTTCTTTCTAATTTCAATCCCTTTGAAAGCTCTCTTTTAATTTGAACTTGATTTACAGGATCAGCTAAGTCTCCAACTTTTCTTACTCCTTCAATTCCTGAATTTAATTTTGACTTTGATAACTTTAATCTAGAAAGTAAAGCCCTAGAAATACCCTTTTTTTGTGCACTTGAATAATCCGCATTGTTAGCCTCTAATATTTCTTTAGAATTTTTTTCTAGATAATCAGCCATAAAATTTAAGGCTTTAATTCGATTTTGATTTTCAGTCTGACTTATTTCTATTGATGCCAAACGAACTTTATTAGCTTTTTCTAAAAGATCATTACCTGGTTGAGGAACTTCAAAGATATTATCCATAATATTTTTTAGTTAATTTAATAATAATTCAAATTAAAGATTCTTTAAAGTAAATTTCTTTCTAAGTTAATATCTAAAAAATAACTGAACTTGACTTTTCCAATCCCCATTGGAATCATAAGAACCTAATAATTCTAAGTTTGGATTTGCCTGAAAAGTCAAAATTCCTAAAGGGGAAATATCATCTCTACCTGGAACGGTTTGAAAGGCAAAATTTATCGCATCAGTAATATCAAGCCCTATTTCGGCTACCCAAGCTTGAGAAGAAAATTCCTCACTAGAAGATGATTGATCATCATTTTCTATATCTAAATTTTCATTGGAAAAAATATTATTTAATGAATCATTATTTTCTATTAACGCTGGATATAAAGAAAACTGAAATCTTTCACTAAATGCATCAGCATTATTAAGTTGAGAAATAAATGCTCTATTTATTAAATTTGCAGAGTTACCTCCAATTAAACCAATTATTTGTGATCTGTTGTAACTTGGCGTGCTCCTTAATTGGATTCTTCTATTTTCATCCGCGAAAGATAATTGATCTAAAAATCCTTCATAAGATGCTTCAATTTTGATAAGCCTACTATTACCGATTCCAAATGCACCATAACCACTTGAACTAGCGTCGACAGCAACATCACCCGAGACATTTAAATCCTGATTGTTTTCACTTATAGGTATTATAGAATCTGGAACTTTACTGACTAAAGAAAAATTTATAAATGGAACCACGCCACTTCTTGATGCAAATAAAATATAATTGTCTTTATTTTTATTAAGTTTAAACGGGGTAGTATATAGATTTGCTCTACCTTTCTTAAGATAAATAAGACCTCTAGCATTTAAATCTTTTCCTACCTTGCCATTTATAGTAAGGTCTAATTTGGTATCTAAATAAGCTTGAATTATCTCTGAATATTGAAGTTTAAATTCTGGTCCAAGTTTTAATTTAAGATTATTAAAACTCAAATTATCTAGATAATTAGGCAAAGTTTCTCCTAAAAGAACTGAATTCAAAATTGTTTCATTTGATATTATTTCAATATTTTTTTTATTATTCCAATATAATTCTGGCCAATCTTTTTTATCCTCTTTTCGTATGAGATCATTTTCTTTTTTGTTATTTTGATTGGTGCTATTAAAATTAATAAATCCATTATTAAAAGATAGAGAGCCTCCCAAAACAGGACTTTCAAATGATCCACTTAAATCGATATCTGAATCTATTAAAAAATTAAAATTATCTTTTTCTAAATTAAATCTATTTATTTTCAAATTAATTTTTGCCTTGTCGGAATTATTCTTACTATAAAAAGGCAAAGACCCTTTAATAAAAATTTCCCCGGAATCTTCAGTCTTTGCTTTTAGATTATTGATCTCTAAAGAATCAAAATCAAAAATTATTATGCTATTAATATCTTTTATTATATTTTTGAAAAAATCAATTTCAGAATCGTTAATTACGATAAATCCATTTAATAAAGGTTTATTTAAGGTACCTTTTAGAATCATTCTAAGATTCACATCGCCTTCTCTAAAGGTAAAGTATTCATCAGCAAAAATATCTATTAACTCAATAAATTTTCCATTCCCAATTAATCTTAGATCTAATTTATTTGATTTATTTATAGGTATTGAGCCTTCAATATTAATTGGAATTTCAGAATCATTTATTAGAATGGAAAAATCAATTTCAAAAATAGAATTATCAAATTCAACAAGTCCTTTATCAAATATTATTGTATTATTTTTAATTGATGAATTATTGGAAGAAATTTCACTAGACAAAGATTTTTTATCAAGATCATAAAATAAATTAATATCTAACCCTCCAAGAAAATCTCTTGGTTTATTTAAAAATATATTTGCAGTACTTAATGGTAATTTATTTATTCTTAAAGAACCTTTCCCCGTTAATAATCCGCCTTCCAAATCAATAGAAAATTCCTCTTTGTTATTCTTGTAGTCATCTTTGGGTATATCAAGATAGCCATTTAATTTTGCATTCAATTTATAATTGACTGGGCTATCGCCCTGAATAGTAATTTTTCCATTGTATCTACTTCTAAATTTATTTAAATATTTTTGCAAATTTAATTTGTCCTCTAGCACATTACTATTTTCAATAAAGTTATTTATAAAATCGATCCTCTCTTTAAATGATTTATTATGATTGTTTATTTCCAAATCATCCAAAATATTCGATTTGCTTATAGGAATAACTTTTTTATTATCAAAGTTAAAAATATCAACAGCGGTAAGAATAGTCCAACTAGTACTTACATTCGTGAATTCTGAATTAATAAAATTATTTTTATTTGAATCATATTCGACTTCAATTACTCCTCCATCAATTGGATACAATGAAGAATTTATATAAAAATAATTATTTTCGAAGCTGAAATCAAATAATGAATTCGCTAGATTAATATTTCTATATTTACCTAAACTCCAAGCAAGTCGCCCAACAAGGGATGACTGGTCTGAAGAAATTGATCCTTCACCATTAATTATTCCATCGATTTTATCAAATTGATTTTTGTTTAGAGATAATTCAAGTTCATCAAGAGGGAAATTATCCGCTCGCCAGTTATAACTATCTTTCTCTTTGACTATACCTACAGTCCCTTTATTTGAGTTAAAAACTCTTATAAAATTTGCATAATCTAGTTTAAAATCAGAATCAAATTTAATTGAAAGAAATGAAGGAATTGGAGAATATCTATTTTTCATATTTAGCAGAAATTCATTATTTTCATTTTTAATATCTCCCTCCCATGTTTCTCTAATACGGATACCTTTAAAGTGCGGATAATCAACATTAAAGTTTATAGAAATATCAGGATCAGTAATTTTTCCTTTTAATTCTCCTTTAGCAGTAATGAAACCCCTTATATCATTTTTTCGGAAAATATTTAAATTAGATAATTGTGTTCTATTTATTTTGAAACTAGTATCTATATCACCAAAATTAATACCTCTTCTATCAAACCAGTAGGGAACATTACCCGATAATTTAATATCTGGATTCAGGCTATTAACGTATCCAATACTTCCTATTAAATTAATATTATTAGAACTTTTATTAAATGGTACATAGAGATTAAAATTCGAAGTCAAAGTTCCATAATTTAATTTTTCTGTATTTCCAATTAAATTATTATCTCTACAAAAAAACCTAGTTGAATCTGAATTTATATTCTCTGCGAAATCTTCTGGATTTATTTTTAAATTAGTAAAAGAAAATCTCCCTTCACAAAATGTACGCTTTGATGATTTATTAAATTTAAAATTAGATTTAAAGATACCTTTTTTAAATCTAATTTTTCTATTACCAATAATATATTCAGAATTCTCAAGATCTAAACCTTTAGAAAATAAATCCAGTTTTAAAAAATCTTGATTTAAATTTGTATTAAATTTTAATTTTAAAAAACCTTTTTTATCAAAATTTGATTTTACATTTGCAATTATTTGTCTATTTCTTGACTTGTAAATAACATTACCTTTTACTTTTGTTTTTAATCCTGCTTTATTAAACTTCAGATCTGAATATTTATTTAAGTTAAAGTTCAATTCATACTTTGATTGTGATTTTTTTGTAATTCGGTCATCTTTATAAGATTCGTCCCTTTTAAAAAAATCTCTATCTATATTGATAGCTGCTTTCTTAGGACTTATTTTTACAATCCATTTTTGTTTTAAAAAAGATCTAAAAGGCATAATGCCCACATATACATTTTTGGCTGTAATTTCAGAATCTATATTTTTTTTATCATTAATTTTTGAATTACCCAAAGAAATACCAAGAAATCTGATCCCGACATAATCACCTAAATCAACATTTTTATCTAAAAGATTCTCAATACTTTTTTCTAGTTCTAATTTTCTAGAACTATAAGTCTCTTTTAAAAAGTTATTTAATAAAAAAGTGCCTAAAAAACCTATAGGTAAAAGCATCCCTACCAAAAGAATCTTAGTATTTAAATTTAGAGATCTAATTTTTTTCAAGTTAGAGCCCAAAAATAGAGTAGGCTTACAAAATATAAGAAATTAATCAGGTCAAAGCCACTAAATGTCTTTTTTTGAACTATTAGAGAACACACCCAAAATTTTTGGATTCTTTGGAATATTTCTTTTCATTTGCACAATAGCAGCCTTTATATTTAATTTTGGTTTTAAATTTCGAATAATTGGAGCAACTATTTTTTCATTATTGCTTTCTTTGAGTAGTTGGGCATTTATACAAAGTTACTCCGAAAAGGTTGTAATAGAGGGTGCAAAATATGTTCCAATTGTTTATGACAATGGGTTCGATTTGATTATTGCTAAAGCAGATGATAACTTTCCAGAAGAATCTATCAAACCAACTTTAGAACAATTATCGGAAAACTTAAGGAAAGGTAGCAGATCTGGTGCGAATGTAAAAATCAAGATAAGAAAACTTGTAAAAATTTCAGATAGTGTAAGTAAACCAGTGGTTATTGGAGAAGTTCAGAAAAATGTCAAAATGAATTAGTATTTTAAATAATGGAAAGTAAAACTTTTTTAGATTTTTTGCCAACTAATTTTAGACATGAGAAATCTTTTTTTATTCAAAATAATCTATCCGACTTTGAAAAATTAAGTAATCTTTCGGACTTAGATATAAATGAGATTCAAAGAAAATCTTCACTTTGTACATTGAATAATCTAAAGAAAATTAGAGTTATAGCTATTTTTAAAAAAGAAATTGGAATTTCTCCACCGCAAGCATATCTGCTTTTACATTGCGGTATATCTTCTATAAAATCATTATCACTATCTACTCCTTACGAATTAAAACGCAAAATTGGTAGATTAGAAAGAACTCTTAGAGTAAAAACTGAAACAGATACAACTTTTATTCTCTTGAAAGAATGGATTAAAAAAGCTAGTCAAATCGACAAATCTATTGGGAATCCTGGATAAAAAAACTTTTTAATGTAGAATTTAAGAAAAGATAGTGATAATGAAACCTTTGTTATTTGTTTTATTTTTGTTTTTCAACTCTTTATACCCTGTTTTAAGTCAATCTAACTTATTGGAAACTGTAAAAAAGAATCCAAACGAAGCTAGGAATTTATGTAAAAAGTTTAGAGAGTTTAATTCCAAAGGTATTTCAGCTAGTTCAGATCAAGCTATAGAGTATGTATCAAACAAAAAAAAGTTAACTCCCGTTAACGCAGAGATCTTTTCTATTTACGTTATTGGGCTGCACTGCCCAGATATTATCTAAAGCCTAAATGTCTGGTTCAAGATGGTTTGACAAGTCTCTAGTACTCAGAGATGGAGTAAGACTTATATCAAGGATTTGGGTACCTAATAGTAATGGGCAATGGCCTGCGTTATTAATGAGGCAACCATATGGCAGAGAAATAGCTTCAACTATTACCTATTCTCACCCAGAATGGTGGGCAAGCAAGGGGTATATGGTAATAATTCAAGATGTTAGAGGTATGGGTTCTTCTGAAGGAGTTTTTAATGGTTTCTCTCAAGAAGCTAGCGACACTTCAGAAACACATGAATGGGTAAGGTCTCTAAAAGAATGTAATGGAAAACTTGGCTTATATGGTTTTTCATATCAAGGATTTACTCAACTAACTGGTGAATTAAATTCAAAGCCGCCAGATTGTTTATCTCCAGCAATGACTGGGATGAATATTAAGGATCATTGGTGCTCAGATGGAGGAGCATATTGGTGGCATAACAATATTGCATGGGGACTTCAAATCGCAGCACTAAAAATGAAAAGAGAAAATAAATTGTTTGAGTGGGAAAAGATAAGATTAGCCTTAGAAAATAAAAGTTATTTAAGGGAAGGAGTTGATACTTTAAGTAAATATGATCCTAATAGCTTTGTTTTGGAATGGCTTAAAAATTTAAATAATTCTCGCCCATTTGAAGAATTTAAACCAATTTCAACATGGATTAAACAACCTATGTTAATTATTGGAGGACTTTGGGATCCACATTTAAAAGGTGCCTTTGATCTTTATAAAAAATCTAAAGAAGCTGGTGGAAGCCCAGAGATTATTATTGGGAATGCGACACATCTAAATTGGTGGGAGGGATCACAAGAATCTTTATTAAAATTTTTTGATAAACATTTAAAATCAGATGAAAAATTTAATTCTAATAATTTTAAAAACGAGAAAAAAATATGGAATATTTCATTAAATAAATGGGAAGAATTAGATAATAAATTCCACCCTGAATTTACTTTTGGACTCAAAAGCGATGGCACAGCAAATGTAAAGGT
Source organism: uncultured Prochlorococcus sp. (assembly GCA_902600395.1). Classification (GTDB taxonomy): domain Bacteria; phylum Cyanobacteriota; class Cyanobacteriia; order PCC-6307; family Cyanobiaceae; genus Prochlorococcus_A. The sequence continues at coordinate 46,744 of CACKJL010000001.1, forward strand.
TGAAGATGGAAGTCTGACCATAAATTCAAAAGGATCAGGATGGTTCACAATTGTTAATGACCCATGGAGACCTACTCCATCTGACGGTGGGCATTTAGGTCCAAATCCAGGAAAGTTTAATAGAAGTATTATTGATAAACGCCTAGATGTAGGTGTTTTTCAAACCAATTCTTTTGAAGAGGATCAATATTTAAGAGGAGTTCCCACATTAGAAATACAAGTAAAAAGTGATCAGCCCAATTTCGATATCTGCCTTGCTTTATCTCTAGTTGAAGAAGGGAATGAAAAGGTGAATCAATTTTCAACGGGATTCTTAAGGGTTAAAAACTCCAACATAAGTGAAAAATGCATTTATCAAATAACAATGCAGCCAACAAATATTTGTTTGATTAAAGATAGCAAGCTTCGCTTATCTATATCTGCATCAGCTTATCCCGCTATTGGAGTTAATCCTGGATTTGGGGAGAAAAATGTTGGAGCGCCTTCAGCAAATCATAGAGTTATCACTCTTAGTTTTAGCCTTAGTAAAACATTTATGAAAATGACCCCTTTTTTTTATAAATAATTCTTTTTTGGTTAATCATTTGATATTATTAATCCTTAATATCTACCAGTCATGATCGAGACAATTCAAGCAGACTGGATTAAATCAGAAGCCATCAACCTAGAAAATTGTTGCAATGATAATCCATTAAAAATATTAGGTCCTCATTTTTATGAAGAACAATGGGTAATAAGGGTATGGATGCCTGAAGCCGACGAAGTTAAAATAAATTTTAAAAACAACACTTACAAAGCGGAAAGCATAAACCACAAATGGCTTTTTGAAGCTATCCTGCCTGAAAATCCAAATCATAATTACGAAATAAATATTTCACGAGGAGGGGTCACACATACACAACATGACCCTTGGTCATATAGAGAAGAGTGGATGGGAGAAGTTGATAGACATCTTTTTGCAGAAGGTAATCATCATCATATTTGGGAAAAAATGGGAGCACATCTCATAGAAAAAAAGAATCAAAAAGGAGTCATGTTTTGCATTTGGGCTCCAAATGCAAAATCAATTTCGATAATAGGAGATATAAATTCTTGGGATGGGAGACATCATCCAATGCAAAAAAGATTAGGGGGAATTTGGGAACTATTTATGCCAACAATGCAAGAGGGCGACACATATAAATACGAAATAAGAACACAACAAGGTCATATCTATGAGAAAGCTGATCCATATGGTTTCCTTCATGAAATCAGACCTCAAAATGGTTCAATAGTTTCAAAATTGAAAAACTTTAATTGGAATGATAGTTCTTGGATTTCAAATAGAGATTCTTCTAGTCAAATTAACAAGCCAATTTCAGTTTATGAAATGCATTTAGGAAGTTGGCTCCATGAATCAACAGATAACAAATATTTGGAGGATAATGGTGAACCAAGAGACCCAGTGCCTGCAGCCGATTTAAAACCTGGAACAAGATTATTAACATATCCAGAATTAACCAAAAAACTCATCCCTTACGTAAAAGAAAGAGGATTCACTCATATTGAACTAATGCCAATATCTGAACATCCTTTCGATGGTTCATGGGGATACCAAGTTACAGGCTGGTATGCACCAACAAGTAGATTTGGCACCCCAAATGAATTTAGAGAGTTTGTAAATAAATGTCATGAAGAGGGCATAGGCGTAATTCTTGATTGGGTGCCTGGTCATTTTCCAAAAGATAAGCATGGTCTAGCATTTTTTGATGGTTGCCATCTTTATGAACATGGAGATTCACGAATAGGTGAACACAAAGAATGGGGAACCCTAATATTTAATTACAGCAGAAATGAAGTAAGAAATTTCTTAGTAGCCAACCTCGTTTATTGGTTTGAAGAGTTTCATATTGATGGCATAAGAGTAGATGCTGTAGCTTCAATGCTTTACAGAGATTATCTACGTCCAGATGGAGAGTGGATTCCCAATGAAAATGGTGGTAATGAAAATATAGAAGCCGTTAAATTTCTTCAACAGGCTAATCATGTGCTCTTCCAACACTTCCCAGGTGCACTTTCTATCGCTGAAGAATCAACAACTTGGCCAATGGTAACCAAACCAACTGACATGGGAGGGTTAGGGTTTAACTTGAAATGGAATATGGGATGGATGCACGATATGCTTGATTATTTTGAAATAGATCCTTGGTTTAGGCAATTTCATCAAAATAGTGTAACTTTCTCAATTACATATAACTATACAGAGAACTTTATGCTTGCACTTAGTCATGATGAGGTTGTCCATGGGAAAAGTCATCTTTTGCATAAAATGCCTGGCGATGACTGGAAGAAATATGCAAATACCCGAGCATTACTTACTTATATGTGGACCCACCCTGGTAAAAAAACGATATTTATGGGCATGGAATTTGGGCAAAGACAAGAATGGAATGTTTGGGATGATCTGCAATGGGAGTTACTAGAATTTGAGCCTCATAAAGGTATCAGAAACTTGATTGATGACCTAAACATTCTTTATAAAAATGAACCTGCATTATGGAAAAATGACTTTGATCCTTATGGATTCCAATGGATTGATTGTAATGACAAATCAAATTCGGTTATAAGTTTCATGAGAAGAGAAAATGATACCAATGAGTGGCTTGTAGTTGTTGCTAACTTTACACCTAATACTCATGGGTCATACAAAGTAGGCGTTCCTGTGCAGGGATTCTATAAAGAAATATTTAATTCAGATGGCTCTAGGTATGGGGGCAGTAACAAAGGAAATATGGGGGGTAAAGAAACTATAAACTACAATATCCATGATTATCAAAATGCTCTAGAACTTGCTTTGCCACCATTAAGCGTGAGTATCTTCAAACATCAATCAAAAAAATAAGAAGGGTCATTTAACTAAGTGCTTCATATAAATGTTCATATAACGCTTTTGCTCTGCTTTACATTGTAAGATTTTTAAGTTGGATTTTAATTTTTTTTAAAAATATCGATTTGAAAAATGGGTCAAGATTTACCACTACTCCTTTCTGCCGCATTAGGTAAAAAAGTAAATAGGCCTCCAGTATGGATGATGAGGCAAGCAGGAAGATATATGAAAATCTATAGAGATTTAAGGGAGCGCTACCCAAGCTTTAGAGAGAGGTCTGAAAATCCTGAACTATCATATGAAATTTCAATGCAGCCTTTTCATGCTTTCAAACCAGATGGAGTGATCCTTTTTTCAGATATTCTCACACCTCTTCCAGGGATGGGCATAAATTTTGAAATAATAGAAAGTAAAGGTCCAATAATTGAGGAACCAATAAGAACTCTTAACCAAATAAAAAATTTAAAAGAATTAAATCCAAGTGAGAGTTTAAGTTTTGTTGGGCAAGTTCTTTCTTCACTAAAAAAAGATGTGAATAATGAGGCAACAGTTTTAGGTTTTGTTGGCGCGCCTTGGACTCTAGCCGCATATGTAGTTGAAGGTAAAAGCAGTAAAAATTATTCTTTAATAAAATCAATGGCTTTTAAAGAACCAGATTTACTTCATAAACTTCTTGATCATTTTGCAAAATGCATTGGTGAATATCTTAAATATCAAATAAAATCTGGAGCGCAAGTAGTCCAAATTTTTGATTCATGGGCTGGTCAACTAAGCCCACAAGATTACGATATCTTTGCTGGCCCGTATCAAAAAAAGGTTGTTGACATTGTAAAAGCGGAATACCCAGAAACACCAGTAATTCTTTACATTTCAGGAAGTGCTGGTGTCATAGAAAGAATGGCAAAAACTGGAGTCGATATAATCTCATTAGATTGGACAGTAGATATTGAAGAGGCTTGTAAGAGAATCCCTAGCGGGATAGGAATTCAAGGTAATGTTGACCCCGGCATTTTATTCGGGAACAAAGAATCAATAAAAGAAAGGATAGATAATACTTTCAATAAAATTAATGACAGAAAATATATTCTTAATTTGGGTCATGGGATTTTACCTGGGACTCCAGAAGAAAATGCTCAAACATTTTTTGAACATGGGAAAAAACTCACTTACTAGTCAAAGTCTTGGCATATAAAAACTTATTAATCACAGGTGCGAATGGATGTGTTGGCCAATATTTAGTTGATTGGTTTTTAAAAAACACAAAATTCAGGCTTTATCTAATGGTAAGAGACAAAAATAAGTTGCCAATTTCTGTTCAAGAAAATAAAAAAGTTAAGTTAATGGTCTGTGATATTAGGGAATCATATAGGTATAAAAAGGAAATTAGTCAGATTAATTACCTAATACATACTGCTACAGCTTGGGGAGATCCAAAAAGAGCCTATGAAGTAAACATTAAAGCCTTTGAAGAATTACTTGAAATGCTTGATATTGACAAGTTAGAAAAGATTATTTATTTTTCAACAGCTAGCATTCTTGATACCCAAACAGAATTAATGAGGGAATCATTGATTTATGGAACAGAGTATATTCAAACAAAATATGAATGTTTCCAGAGACTTAGAAAAAGCTCATTTGCAGAAAAAACTTTCGCTGTTTTCCCTACCTTGGTTTTTGGAGGAAATCTTGGAAAAAAAAGTAAATATCCCGTAAGTTATTTAACTAGTGGATTGAAAGAAATCGGGAAATGGCTTTGGTTAGCAAGATTTTTAAAACTCGATTCTAAATTTCACTTTATACACGCAAATGATATCGCCCAGATTTGCGGGTTTCTAATTAAAAATCATAAAGAAGAGCAATACAAAGGCTTTAGAAAATTTGTCCTAGGTCAAAAATTCATTTCAATTGATCATGCCATAATTACACTTTTAAAAAGAAACAATATGAGGAGATATTTTGCGATACCCCTTACAAAAAATATTCTAAAAATATTATTAAGAATTCTTCCCATCCAAACCACCCCTTGGGATAGCTTCAGTATCAAGAAATATGACTTTAATCATGTCCCCATCACTAATCCTGAGACTTTCAAACTTAAAAGTTATGCCAAATCACTAAATGATATTTTAAGGTTATCAAAGTTACCAAGCTGTAATAACAATTAAAATTCTCACAGTTAGGCTCCCAAAGCCTTGTAATATATATAAATAAGTAAATTTTAAATTATGTTACGTTCAATCTTTGCAGGGTTATTCGCAATAGTTTTAACTCTAAGTCTAGGAATTTCATCAGTTTCAGCTAAAACTGTTGAAGTAAAACTTGGAACGGATGCTGGAATGCTTGCATTTGAACCAAGTACAGTAACCATTAGTGCTGGTGATACAGTTAAATTCGTCAATAATAAACTTGCCCCTCACAATGCTGTTTTTGATGGGCATGAGGAATTAAGTCATGCAGACCTAGCTTTTGCTCCAGGAGAGTCTTGGGAAGAAACATTTGATACTGCTGGAACTTATGATTACTATTGCGAGCCACACAGAGGCGCCGGAATGGTAGGTAAAGTTATTGTTGAATAAATTATTTAATACTTAAGTAGTTTTTATTTAATACTTAATACAGTCATAATTATATTTTGATTGATGAAAATAGTTCCAGGCGAATTCTCTAATTCTGCATGGAGCTGTTTTCTTTTGGCCAAAGAAATTTCTTATAAAAATTATCAACAAAATGTAGACTCTGATAATTTATTATTAGCTCTTATAAAAGATGACAATATTACAAAAAAGATTTTAAAAAAAAATAATGTAAATCTAAAAGATCTTGAGAGGGAAATAATTTCTTCATTAAATGCGAAGGCAAAAATGAAAAATAAACAAGATAATTTATATATTGGTGATACTCTTCACAAAATATTTTTGAAGGCAAATGATATTAAAAATACTTTAAATGATGTAGTGATATCAACAGAACACTTAGTTTACTGTTTCACTTATGATGATAAATATGGATTTCAAATTTTAAATCAAAAAGGTATTCCAGAATTTCTTGAAATTATAAAGAAAATGAAGTCAGATCCGGCATTAAAACATGAATTTAATAGTTCTAATGAATCTTTGGAAAAATATGGTATTGATCTAACTCAATCTGCACGAGATGGGATTTTAGACCCTGTTATTGGTAGGGATGAAGAGATTAGAAGAACAATTCAAATATTGAGTAGAAGAACAAAAAATAATCCAGTTCTTATTGGAGAACCTGGGGTTGGGAAAACAGCCATTGTAGAAGGGTTAGCTCAAAGAATTATTAATGGCGATGTACCTTCTGCGCTACAAGATAGGAAACTAATTTCATTAGATATGGGTTTACTTTTAGCTGGAGCAAAATATCGTGGAGAATTTGAAGAAAGAATAAAAAATATTCTAAAGAAAGTGAAAGAATCAGACGGTAAGATTATTCTTTTTATTGATGAAATTCATACGGTAGTTGGTGCAGGCGCGAGTGGAGGTTCTTTAGATGCAAGCAACCTATTAAAACCAATGCTTGCTAGAGGAGAACTTAGATGTATTGGTGCTACAACTATTAATGAACATAAACAAAATATAGAAAAAGATCCTGCTTTAGAACGAAGATTTCAAAAGATAAAAGTTGATGCTCCTTCAATAGATGATACTGTATCAATTTTAAGAGGATTGAGAGAAAAATACGAAGTTCATCATAGTGTGAGGATTTCTGATAATGCTTTAGTTGCTGCTGCAACCCTTAGCGAAAGATATATTAACGATAGATTTCTTCCTGACAAAGCAATAGATCTAATCGATGAAGCAGCCTCAAGATTAAATATGGTCATAACTTCCAAACCTGAAGAAATTGATGAAATTGATCGAAAAGTTCTACAGTTTGAGATGGAAAAATTATCTTTAAAAAGAGAAACGGATGATTTTTCTATAGAAAGATTAAAAAAAATCAATAATGAACTTATATCCCTTAAAGATAAACAGGCAGAATTAGGCACTCAATGGAAAAAAGAAAAAAATGAAATTGATGAGATTAGCACCATAAAAGAAGAAATTGAATCTGTTCAATTGCAAATAGATCAAGCCAAAAGGAGTTTTGACCTCAACAAAGCAGCAGAATTAGAATTTGGAACTTTAAATTCTTTGCAAAAAAAATTGAAAGAAAAAAGTGAGTCCCTAGCAAATTCTCAAAAAAATGGAGATACAAGTCTTTTAAGACAAGAGGTAACTTTTGATGATATTGCTGAAGTTGTCTCAAAGTGGACCTCTATTCCAGTACAGAACTTAAACCAGTCAGAAAAAGATAAACTCTTGAGCCTCGAGTCAATCCTTAAAGAAAAAATTATTGGTCAAGATAGTGCAATTAGGGCAGTTGCAGATTCCATTAAGAGATCAAGGACTGGTCTAAATGATCCAAGCAAGCCATTAGCCAGTTTTCTCTTTTTAGGGCCAACTGGTGTAGGGAAAACAGAGCTAAGTAAAGTAACAGCCAAAATAATATTCGATTCAAATTCCTCAATTATAAGACTGGATATGTCTGAATATATGGAAAAGCATTCAGTGAGCAAAATTATAGGTGCGCCTCCTGGATATTTAGGTTTCGAATCAGGGGGTCAACTAACTGAAGCTGTACGCAAAAATCCTTATTCATTGATACTCCTAGATGAAATAGAGAAAGCTCACAAAGATATTTTAGATATTCTCTTACAGGTTCTTGATGATGGAATCATCACTGATGGTCAAGGTCGTATAATCAATTTCAAAAATTCAATCATTGTTCTCACAAGTAATTTAGGAAGTCAATCAATAAATGATTTATCAGTTAGAAAAGAAGATACAAATGAAATTAAAAAAGTTGTAGATAATGAAATTAAAAAATTTTTCAAGCCTGAGTTTTTAAATCGACTTGATGAAATAGTTATTTTTAATAATTTAGAATTAAATGACATAAAAGAAATTGCAAAAATCCAGCTTCAACATTTAGAAAAAAGACTTAACAAAAAAAACTTAAAATTCAAAATTACGGATGAAGCAATTAACCAACTTGTCGAAAATAGTTTCGATCATGCCTATGGTGCAAGGCCTTTAAAAAGAATTATTCAAAAACAAATTGAGACAAAAATTTCAAATAATATATTGAATAATCATTACCTTAATAAAGACGAGATTAATATTTATCTGATTAATGGAGAGATAAATGTTGATTAAATATCTAATTAAAGAATCCTATATGACTTTAAAATTAACAACTTTAATCTAAGATTTGAACCAATCAGGAATTTCCTCATAACTTGCTTTATTCGATCTATTTTCTTTTGATTCTGTTTTCCAACAACATGTTCTGCCCTTATCCTTATCCTGTAAGTATTCATTAGCCCATCTCCAAATTAATTCAGAGGTAAACTCCATTCCTACATTATCCATAATTCTCAGATCTAAAGCATCTAAGTCATGTAATTTTTCCCAGTAATTCAGCAAAGGGTCATCTTTATTTATTAGAAAAGTATGGTCAAATTGCTCCTTTAGTCTATTTTCTAGGGGCTTTAGACCTGAAAAATCGACAATAAAACCATTTAGGTCTAATTTTTTTGCAGTGAACCAAAAGGTGAATGATCTTGAATATCCATGGACAAATCTGCAGTGGCCTTCATGGCGCCATTGCCTATGTGAACAGGGAAAATCCTCGTAACTTTTGCTGCATGAAAATTTCAGAGAATGAATATACATCAATTAACTGTTAGGATAATTTTTAATAAAACACATTGAGTAGCATTTAACATAACGAACATAATGACTTATTCAACTAATTTTTCGATAGAGGATCTACGCTTTGATAATTATGGATTAATCCCTGCAATAGCACAAGATTGGCTTGACGGATCAATTCTTATGCTTGCTTGGATGAACAAAGAATCTTTGACAATGACACTTGAAACCAAAAACGTTCATTATTGGAGTAGATCAAGATCCGAAATTTGGAGAAAAGGAGCTACAAGTGGAAGTACCCAAATACTTAAGGAGATAAGATTCGACTGCGATAATGATGCACTAATCCTTTTGATTGAACAAAATGGTTCAGGGGCATGTCACACTGGGGAAAAAAGTTGTTTTTTCAACGAAATCAAAATTAATCAAAGTGATAAAAAAGAGAAAAAAACAACTCCCTTCTCCAATATTTGCTCTGAATTATTCAATACAATTAACGAAAGATCAATGAATCCATCAGAAAAAAGTTACACAAATCATTTATTAACAAAAGGTAGTAATACTATTTTGAAAAAAATAGGAGAGGAATCTGCAGAATTTATAATGGCTTGCAAAGATAATGATAAAAATTCAATCTCAAATGAAGCTGCTGATTTAATTTATCATCTGCAGGTAGCCCTTATGCATAAAGGGGTTGAATGGAGAGATATACTTGCTGTTCTAGAATCAAGAAGAAAAAATTAAACAATTAAAGTTTATATTTTTTATATTTTTTTCCTAAAATTTTAAAAAATCATGTTAGTTAACTAATTAATAATTATTAATTAAATATTAATTAATTATTACATGTATGGCTAATTACTGGATTAACTATAAGTTAAATATATCAACAATGAGGTAAATCGTGAGTTCATTAAGCGATTTTCTTGGTGAAATAGGTCGTCATCAACTTTTGACTCCCGAAAGAGAACTCACAATGGGCAGAAAAGTCCAAGAAATGGTAGTACTTGTTAATAGATGTCAAGAGGCAGGAGGGAAAGGCCCCGCTTGTGAATACTCTGAAGCTGAGAGAAAAAAGATAAAAATTGGTGAAAAAGCTAAAAACGAGATGATAACAGCCAATCTAAGACTAGTTGTCAACCTTGCCAAGAGATACCAAGGGAAAGGGTTAGAATTACTGGACTTAATTCAGGAGGGTACATTAGGTCTTACAAGGGCCGTAGAAAAATATGATCCGTCTAGAGGACATAGATTTTCCACCTATGCTTATTGGTGGATTAGGCAAGGTTTAAATAGAGCATTGTCAACTCAAAGTAGAACGATAAGGATCCCTGTTAACATCAATGAGAAACTTACAAAACTAAGATCAGCAAAATCAAAGCTTATGCAACTTAAGGGTATTCCACCTACTAGTAATGAGCTAGCTGAAGAAATGAAAATAACCAAAGAGGAAATTGACGAACTCCTTTCTTGTGAATTGAGAAGCATCACTGTTAGTCTCCAAGGTACTGTTAAATCAAAATCAGATCCTTCCGAGTTAGTTGATATTCTTCCAAGTGATCAAACTCCCCCAATGGAATTAGCCGAATTAGCCGAAAGGACAGCCTCGGCTTGGAAGTTATTAGATAAAGCAAATTTAACTGAGAAAGAAAGAAAGATAGTAAGCTTAAGATTTGGTTTAGACGGCTCAAATGAATGGAGAACTTTAGCTGAAGTTGCAAGACATATGAGTTGTAGCAGGGAATATTGCCGACAAGTTGTTCAACGTGCTTTAAGAAAACTTAGAAAAGCAGGAATACAGAATGGATTAGTTGATAGTATTAGCTAAAAATTTCATTAAAAATATTTAAATTTCATTTATAAGGATGAAAGAGAATTACAAAACTCAAGAAAAAGTCTATGATGCTGAAGTTTTAGAAAGTTCAACATTTGATGAAAATATCATTATCAAGATTCTCATTAAAGCGGGAAGAACAATTGCCAAGCCTGCTTTAGAAGTTTTGGAGATGGCATTAGATCCTTATACTCCTGCACAAGTGAGAGTTTCATTAATGGCTGCTTTAGCATATTTGATTATGCCATTTGATCTTTTCCCTGACTTTATGCCTTTAGTTGGTTTTAGTGATGATTTTGTAGCCCTCACAGCAGTACTCAGTATATGGAGCAAATACATGACTCCTTCAATAAGAGCAAGAGCAGAGAATAAGCTTAATAAGTTATTTCCTTTTTATTAAATGAGTAAATTATCTATAAAGGAAGAAAAAGAACTCGTCTCCTTCATTAAAGATTGGTTAAAAACGCATGGATTTACCCAAAAAGACTTAGCAAATGAATTAAATATCAAATCGAGTAGAACCTCCGAGATTATTCTCAAAATGAAAGAATTATATAAAAAAGGCGGCATGTTCAATATTGCAAAAAATCTTATAAAGATTGAGCAAAAATGGTTAAATAATATCAAGAACGACTATCTAGAAACAAAACAAACACCACCATATAATCAATTAGATATCGACTCATTAGTAAACCAGATAAATAAAGATACTAGTAAATAAAGATACTAGTAAATAAATATTATTTAAAATAATATATTTTTAATTAAAAATGATAAAACCTTTTAAAACTAACTTTTAAATAAATATCGTTTTAACTCCTAAATAAGATAAATAATTGAATTATTAAAGCAAAAATAATATGTATTTTTAAGTTGAATTAATTCTTTTAATAAATAGTTAATTATTACTAAATTTTTTCGTAAATCATATTTAAAATGCTTGAATCCATGGATAAATATCATAATTAATCCATATACCTTTCTCCCAATATATATCCTCTTCAATAAGATCTTTCAACTCGTTTACATCATTAGCATTAAAAATTCCAAACAAATATTTGGCGCATTTTGTTGGCCCTAATGTAACTAAAATATCGCTATCTTTTAAGTTTTTAAGTCTCTTAAGATGTTGTTCTCGAAATGGTTCCCTTTTAATAATTGCATCTTCACAGTACCTTCCAAAAACTACAAACTTTTCCATTTTTAAATATAAATAATAGAATGAATAGATACTTAATAATTGCATATATTACACGCAGATTGCTATGTTATTTAATACAACTTTCTTTTAATTAATTATGCTAACTGGTAGCGATCTCCTTGCAAAAGTTAAAGAACTTGGTGATGTTAGCAAATCTGACCTAGTTCGCGCCTGTGGATATGTTTCCACTAAAAAAAACGGAGGTGAACGCTTAAACTTTACCGCATTTTATGAAGCACTTTTAGAAGCAAAAGGGGTTAATCTTGGTGATTCTGGAGTTGCAGGTATTGGAAAAGGTGGAAGAAAACTTAGTTATATTGCTACAGTTCAAGGCAATGGAAATCTTCTGATTGGGAAAGCATATACAGCACTTCTTGATCTAAAAGCAGGTGATGAATTCGAAATTAAGCTGGGAAGAAAACAAATCAGATTATTACCTACAGAAGAATCGTAAAGACAACAACAATAAATTGGTTATGACATTTTTAATTAATTTTATATAAATAATTCTTTTAATTAATAAATTATCTTTGTATTTATTTTTTTTGATCAGCAGCTAAACGCATTTCTTTACAAAACTCACCAACATGATCGACAACATCTTTTTCACTTGAGCTCGAGATTCGTTTTACAAATGCACTCCCAATAATTACTCCATCTGCTCCCCACTCACGAACTTTATTAACATGTTCTGGAGTTGATATTCCAAAACCAACAGCAATTGGATTGCTATTTACATCTTTTAATTTAGCAATAAGATTTTCTACTCTATTTTCCATTTTGTTTCTCTCACCAGTGACACCTGTAACACTTACTAAATAAGTAAAACCTTTTGTATGATTTGATATTTGTTTCATTCTTTCAAAAGGAGTAGTTGGCGCTACCAATAAAATTAAGTCCATAGAATGATTACTAACTATTTTAGAAAATTTATAAGCTTCCTCCAAAGGGAGGTCAGGAACTATTAGTCCAGAAACTCCAGCATCAGATGCCATCTCACAAAACCTTTCAAAGCCAAAACATAATAATGGATTCAAGTAAGAAAAAAGGATGATGGGGATATTTAATTTACCTTTTAAAGACTCTAAAAGTTTAATTACTTTTCTTAAGCTAGTACCTGACTTTAAGGCGCGAGAGGCCGCCACTTGAATAACAGGTCCATCTGCAAGTGGGTCACTATACGGGATGCCTAATTCAATAAGGTCAGCTCCATTTTCTTGTAACTTTAATAAGATCTCAGACGTTATTTCAATATTGGGATCCCCTGCCATTATAAAAGGCATTAAAGCAAATTTTCTTTTATTTTTTAACTCACAAAACATCTCATCTACCTTGGATAAAGATTCATTTTTAGTAATTTGCATTTTGTTATCTTTCATAATTTTTAGATATTTTTCTATGAAAAATTTATGGATTGTTCTCTAAATCTTCCATAAGTTTTTGTTGCTCTTCCTTTGATAATGAGTTGAATTTGGTTTCTAGTTTATCATTAACAACTTTTTCATACTCTTTTCTATAACGCTTCCTTTGTTCCATAAAAGTCATTTTTCCATTTACAACTCTATAAACATAAGATGTTACCCAAGTAATAACAATCACAATCAAGATACAACTTGATAGAGTAGTGGCTGTAAAATTATCGATACCAATTTGCGGTGCGAATTTATAACTAATTAATCCTATTAATGAAATAAATAAACCTATTTGTATAACTTTTCCTTTAGTCAATTATTTACCCTTTACCACTTCCTTTTAGTCTAAGATTTAAAAATGGAGAAAATAAAATTAAACCTGGAAAGAAAAGAAATACAAGGCCATAAATTCCTAATCTTTCAAATTTGCCCATAATATTCCATCTATTATTCATCCAGTAAAATAGTAACAATGGGATAACCAATAAATAGGTAGAAATAATTCCGATATAAGCAATTAAAGTAGCTAATGAATTATTAAAAAAACTTTCCATTTTAATTTATGGTTGCTTAGTTAAAACATAACAACTATTGGAAGTTATCGTCAGAACTAAAAATAAATAATTAAATAATGGGAGTGGGGGGACTTGAACCCCCACGAGCTAAATCGCTCGACGGATTTTAAGTCCGGCGCGTCTACCAATTCCGCCACACTCCCAAAGGAATTTGCGCTTTCTAATCGTAGCTGAAAGTAACCCATTTAACCAAGAAAAATCGGAATATTTACACTTTTAATTGTCATATTAAATCTAATTTTTTAATTTACTATTCCTTCTACTTGCCATTGTAAAGTTTCACCTGCATGAAATGGTTTTATTTGTCCGACAATATTTTTTTCTTCAACAACATCAATATATTCTTTGATTTTGTTAGGTCTAGAAACTACTTTTAATTTTTCTTTATTTGGTGGGACATTATAAAAATTAGGGCCATTCAAACTTGCAAACTTTTCAAAATTTTCTAGAGCATCCTCCTCTTCAAAAACTGTTAAGTAGCTTTCTATCGCTACTGGCGAATTAAAAATGCCTGCACATCCACAAAAAGCCTTCCACTTTCTAAGGTGTGGAGCAGAGTCAGTCCCCAAGAAAAAACATTTTTCCCCACTTGTTGCCGCTCTCCTTAAAGCGATTCTATTATTTTCCCTCTTAGCAACTGGTAAGCAGTAAAAATCACTATTTAAGCCACCAAAAAACATTGCATTTCTATTTATATGCAAATGATGCGGAGTAATAGTAGCCCCAATATTATTTTCTTTCACAAAATCAACTGCGTAAGAGGTGGTTATATGTTCTAGAACGATTTTTAATTTTGGAAATCTTTTGGTTATTTGAGAAAGTTCTTTATCTATAAAAACTTCTTCTCTATCGAATACATCTACTTCAGAATCAGTCACTTCCCCATGAATTAAAAGAGGCATTCCAGAATCTTGCATTAATTCAAAGATCTTATATAGATTTTCTATTTTCCTAACTCCATGACTGGAATTTGTTGTGGCATTAGCAGGATATAATTTTGCTGCAAAAAAAACATTATTTTTAAAACCATTAATTAGTTCCCCTTTATCAGTGTCATCTGTAAGATAAATTGTCATTAATGGTTCAAACTTAGAACTTTCTGGTAGCGCTTCAACAATAGATTTCCTATAAGAAATAGCTCTATTGATTGATGTTATGGGACTTTTAGTATTTGGCATAACAATGGCTCTTCCAAAATATTCCGAAGTAAACTGAATGATATTTTTTAATACGAGACCTTCTCTTAAATGTAAATGCCAATCATCAGGTTTTATTATGTTTAAAGTCTTCAAAGTTTTTTCTATTTAGTCAATTTTAACAGCTAATTAAAATTGACAATAAATTATAGATATTCGAGGATAGTTATTAACCCATTATGAAAATTTTTATTATCTAAATTAAATCCTAAATATGAGTGATTTTTTATTTCCAATAATAGAAATATTTTTAGGCGTAGTTCTACTTTTTGCTGGAGGAGAGTTCTTTATTCAAGGAGCCATATTTTTATCTTTAATTTTAGGAATACCTCAAATAGTTATTGGTTTGACAGTTGTTTCTCTTGGAACAAGCTCTCCTGAATTGTTGGTAAGTTTGAGTTCAATTTTAAAAGGCAGTGATTCGCTTGCGGCAAGCAATGTAATTGGAAGCAATATTTTTAATGTTCTCGTTGTTTTGGGCATAAGCTCATTGATAACACCTCTTAAAGTAAAAAGCAGAATAGTCAGAAGAGATGTGCCTCTTTTAATGGCAATTTCTTGTGCAGTTTGGGCTATGTCATCAACAGGCGTATTAACATTGCAAGCAGGGGTATTTCTAATATTTTGTTTAATCTTAAATACAATATGGGAAATAAATACCATCAATGAAAAAGGAGAGGAGACAAAAGATGCTGAACCAGAGATAGAAGAATTAAAAGATAACTATAAACAGAAAATGAATATTTTACTAAAGTTAATATTGGGAATATTTCTTTTAAGCTTTGGTTCAAACATTTTAGTAAATGGTTCTCAAACGCTCGCTACTCTTTTGGGTGTAAATGAAATTATTATTGGTTTAACTATCGTCGCAACTGGGACATCTTTACCAGAATTAGTAACTTCAATAATTGCTGCGTTTAAAGGCAAAACAGATCTTGCGATTGGGAATGTAATAGGGAGTAATTTACTAAATCAACTTTTAATCCTTGGGAGTTGCAGTATTTTTTCAGGATTTAAAGGTTTAGTAATTGAACAGAGTCTAATAAAAGTTGACTTACCTTTTATGGTTTTAACTACCTTTGCATGCTTACCAATCTTCTGGAGCAAAGGGAAAATCACAAGAATTGAAGGATTTATTTTGCTTAATCTTTATATTTTCTACATTCTCGATAAGATACTTTTCCTGAATGAATTTAACTTCCTTTCTGAATTAAGGATAGGTTTATTTATTTACTTTACATTGCTTATAGTATTTCTGATTGTTCAAGAAAAATTAAAATTTTCTAATTCATAATTTTATCCATACATAGTCACAAATTCTTCTGAGATAGTTGGGTGCAAAGCCATAGTAATATCAAAGTCTTTTTTTGTTATCCCTGCATTTAATGAAATTGATATCATTTGAATAATCTCAGACGAAGTTTCTCCAAACATATGACATCCTAGGACTTTGTCAGTTAGCTTATGAACTACAATCTTCAACATACATTTTGATTTATTCTTTTTAAAGGTATTAGACATAGGGGTAAATTTGCATTTGAAAATTTTTATATTTTTTTCAGAGTAAATCTCTTTAGCTCTTTTCTCACTTAAGCCAACTGTTGAAATTTCTGGAATAGTAAATACGGCCTTAGGGATATATTCATAATTTACTTTTCTTCTTTGGTCATTAAAAAAATTATCCGAAAAAACTCTCCCTTGTTCTATTGCTACTGGAGTTAAGTTTGGCTTATTTATGATATCGCCAACTGCAAAAATATTTGAAATGCTTGTTTGATTAAATTCATCGACATCTAAATATTGGCCATCCATCTTTAGATTTAAAAAATCTAAATTTAAAGCCAAAAGATTTGGTTCTCTTCCTGTAGCAATAAGAATATTATTAGTTAGGAGTTTATCTCCCGAGTCTAGGGTAGATTCCAGATTTCCATTTACTTTTTTGATAAAATTTAATTGAGTATTGGGGATTATATTTATTTCAGTAAAAGTAGGTGATTCCTCTAGGCATGAAGAAAGATCCTCATCAAAACCATTAAGTAAATGTTGACCTCTAATTAATTGAGTCACTTCAGTACCTAAATTTCTGAAAATAGAAGCAAATTCACAAGCAATATATCCACCTCCTACAATTAATATTGATTTAGGAAACTTTTCTAATTCAAAAATATCGTCACTAGTCCACGCCAAATTCTCCCCAGGAATATTTAATTTCTTTGGTTTACCTCCAACTGAAATAAGAATTTTTTTTGAACTTATTTTATTTTTAATTTTCTTTGTCTTTGAACAAATAATTTCTAATTCATTTTGAGTAATAAATTTTCCTAAGCCTTCAAAAATAGTTATATTCAACTTTTTTAAAGAATTTCTATGTAAATTACTTAATCTAGAAACCTCCTCTCTAACATTCTTCAACAAAATATTTGATTCAAATTTAATACCTTCATTTTTTAATCCATATCCTTCAGAAGAATCCATATTTTTTTTACTTTTAGCTGCATAAACCATTAATTTCTTAGGCACACATCCCCTTATCACACAAGTTCCTCCTATTTGATTTGCTTCTATGATTGCGACTTTTGCTCCATAACTAGCTGCACGTTTAGCCGCCGCGAGTCCTCCAGATCCAGCGCCAACAACAATTAAATCAAATTCAAATTCCAAGACTTTTTTTAATCAATTATTATAACGTTAGTTTATAGCTTTAATTCAAATAATGAATGGGATTTTGACATGGGATGATTTAAATAAATTTGAAGTTGAAGATCTTGATAGAGTCCATGGTATAAATAATTCCTACGCAAATTTAAGATTATTTGGACATAGTGAAAATGATGTATTAGTTACCCTATATAGGGATAGGCATTCTTGGTGCCCATACTGTCAGAAGATATGGTTATGGCTTGAATTTAAGAAAATTCCATACAGAGTCAAGAAAATAAATATGTTTTGCTACGGCCAAAAAGAAAGTTGGTTCCTTGAAAAAGTCAGATCGGGGAAATTACCTGCAATTGAATTTAAACGGCAAGTTATAACTGAAAGCGACGATATCATAGCTTTTTTAGAAAATGAATTTGGAGCACTTGGATCTTTTATTACATCTAGTCACCTTATCAAAATTCGAGAGTTAGAAAGAGAAATTTTCAGGTCCTGGTGTAATTGGCTCTGCCGAGAAAGCTTTAATTTTATAGATAACTCTTTTAGAAAAAAAAGATTTAAAGAAACCATTTCTAAACTTGATGAAATCTTAAGTAGCTCAAAATCAGGTTTTGTTGATCCATCAGTTTCTAACACGGGTGATATAGAGCCTGGTGTTGGAGATATAATTTTTGTTCCCTATATGGAGAGAATGAATGCATCACTTTTTTATTATAAAGGGTTTAATTTAAGATCTAATTATCGTCATGTAGATAACTGGCTTACCCTGTTTGAGGGAACAAGTGCTTATAGAGGCACTCAAGGAGATTTTCATACACATTCTCATGATTTACCCCCACAAATGGGAGGATGCTATAAAGAAAGCAATGAACAACAGATTACTTTCTCAAATTTAATAGATACTGGGGAGGGTTTAGGTAATTATGAATTAAACCAAAATTATGAGTCAAAATATTATGCAACAATTGCTCTTAAAAGAGTGATAAAGCATAAAGACAATTTACAAAAGGTAAACCCATACAATAAAGAATCCTTTGACGAATCATTGAGATCAGCTTTGAGCCATATGATCACAGGTGAAGTATTAATCCCTAAAAAACTTTCAGGAATCTCTTTAAGATACTTAAAAAATAGAATCTCAGTTCCAAGAGATATGCCAATCATTTCAGCGAGGTTATTAAGGCAATCATTAAATAGAATTGAATCTCTCAGTGATATCAATGAAATAGATAAGTTACCTTTAAGGCATAGATATGATCAAGATCCTATAAATTTCATTTCTAGTTAATAATAAAACTATAAATTTTTTCTTGAATCTATTTGAAGTAAATCTCTTATTTTTTGAACTTGACTTGCAATATTTGGATCAATAGATAATTTTTTTTCAACTTGTTCAATAGCATACATTACTGTTGTGTGGTCCTTGCCCCCAAACTCATCTCCAATTCTTGGTAGGCTTAGATCTGTCCCATGCCTCATAAGATACATACCTATTTGTCTAGCTTGACTTACTGGTTTTCTCCTACTTGAACTGATCAATTCATCAGTAGAAACTTTAAAGAAATCTGAAACTTTATTAATAACTTGTTTTGGAGTAACAACTACTCCAACACTATTCGGATCAAGCATTGGAGCAATTGATTGTACTGTCATTGGCAAGCCCGTTATTGATGCAAATGCAACAGCTCTAGTAAATGCTCCTTCCAATTCTCGAATATTCGAAGTGAATCTTCCTGCTATAAATTGAATTAAATCTCGTGGAAGACTCATCCTCTCTTGTTCTGCCTTTTTTTGAAGGATGGCTGTCCTCGTCTCAAGATCAGGTGGTTGAATATCTGCAGTCATGCCCATTGAGAACCTTGAAATTAATCTCTCTTGAATTCCCGACAATTGATTTGGTGGCCTATCACTTGCAATAACTATTTGACTTCCTGATTCGTGAAGAGCATTAAAAGTATGAAAAAATTCTTCCTGTGTATATTCTTTGCCTTCTAAGAACTGTATATCGTCTATTAAAATCAAATCTACATTTCTATATTTATCTCGAATAGCTGTCATTCCATCTCTTCGAATACCACTAATAACATCATTAGTAAAAGTTTCTGTAGATACATATTTAACTTTTGCTTCTGGATCTATTTCTACTCGATAGTGGCCTATTGCTTGCATTAAATGAGTTTTACCGAGACCTACTCCACCACAAATAAATAATGGATTAAATTCTCTCCCGGGTGATTCGGCAACTGCTAAAGCCGCTGCATGAGCCAACCTACTATTTGGACCTACAACAAATCTTTTAAAGACGTAGCGTAAATTTAGACCGTTGGGATTTTTGGATCGATTTTTTGAAGAAATATCTTGACTATTATTAGGAAATGATTTTGTTTCATGACTCAAAATCTGTTCATCTAGGTTCTCTTTATTCGTTGAATTGCTGCTTATATTTGTTTCAGATTTAAAAACAACTTTTACATCATGGCCACATATTTCTTTTGCAGCCTTTTCGATAGTTTGACAATAATTCTTTCTTAACCAATCACTGGAAAATGTATTTGGAGCAATTAAAGTTAATAAGCCATTTTCAAAGCAATTAAACTTAGCAGGCCTTATCCATGTCTCAAATGAAGGCTTACTTAAAGTTTTTTGAAGTGATTGTTGAACTTCCGCCCAAATAGGATTAATTGCTTGCAAAATTTTATTCTCTAGATTATCAATCTAGTTGGAATTTAATAATTGGCCATTAGGAAATCACAAGATCACGACAAATTTAAAATTACTTAACAAACCATCATACAAATTTATAAGAAAATTTTATTTTTTATAGGCATATAATTATTTTAAATAGCAATAAATTTTTGGATAAAGCATTACTTATTATCATGGCAAAATGGCATGCTTTTGGAAGATGCAAAACAAGATTATCTAAAGATATAGGTAAAAATAATTCTGCAAAGGTTCAAAGTGTAATGACCAAACACACTATTTCAGTCGCAAAATTTCTCCAAGAAAAAAAACTAATTGATATTTCGATTGCTATATCTGGTTTGGGGGTAGGTAACTGTAAAAGATGGACTAAAGAATTAGGCATCAAAAAATTTAATTTACAGGGGAAAGGCTGCTTGGGAGAAAAAATGAAAAGGCAAATAATTATCAACAAAAAATTTTGTGCAAGACATAATATCAAAAATATTATTTTTATTGGTACTGACCTTCCAGATTTATGCCATCAAGATTTATTGAATACTCTAAAAGAGCTTCAACAAAATGATCTTATTTTAGGACCATCTAATGATGGAGGATATTGGCTTATTGGTTTATCAGAAAAAATAATGTCATCGCATATATATTTACCTTTTATAAACATAAAGTGGGGGACAGAAAATGTTCTTCAAAATACAATTGATAATTTTGCTACAACAAAATTAAGATATAAGTTTTTAAATGAAAAAATTGATATAGATACAATTATTGATATTGAAAAGAGAAAGTAATCAACTTGTCAAAAATCTCAATTATTATTCCAACTATTAATGAAGCTAATAATTTGCCATTATTGCTTTCAGACTTGTCAAGTATTAAGAAAGAGGGCGAAATCATAATTGTTGATTGTGGAAGTGAAGATAAAACTATTGATATAGCAAATATTTATGGAGCAAAAATATTTATATCCAAAGAAAGGAATCGAGGTCTCCAATTAGATATTGGAGCTAAAAATTCAAAAGGAGAGTGGCTCATATTTTTACATGCAGACACAAGATTAACTCATGATTGGTTTAAAAAAATAAACTCATTATTAAAGGGAAACAAGAATATTATTTACTATTTTAAATTCAAAATTAATCACAAAAAGATAATTTTTAGATTCCTCGAAATTCTCGTGAATATTAGAAGTAAATTTTTTAAACAACCGTATGGTGATCAAGGTTTAATAATTCATAGAACAATCTATTTTAAGAATAATGGATTTAGAAATATACCTTTGATGGAAGATGTAGATTTTTTAATGAGATTAAACCAAAAAAAAGATTTAAAACAATTAAATTTTCCTATTTTTATAAGTTCAAGGAAATGGGAAAGAACTAATATTTTTCTCCAAGCAATTAAGAACTGGCACTTTAGAAGAAGATGGTTAAAAGGCGAATCGTTAAGATCTATATATTCTGACTACTACAAAAAATGATTAATTTGCATACCAAAAAGCACATTTCGACCCTCTAGGTTCTAAAATCCAACCTTGTCTTTTGTAAAATGAAACCACTTCAGCATCAGCAAAAAGGGTTACTTTAGAAATGCCAATATTTTTCAATTCTTTTAGGACATATCTCATTATCTCTTTCCCCAATCCAAGTCCTTGATAGACAGGGTTAATAGCCACATCCCAAACTGTTGCTTCTAGAATCCCATCGCCAGTGCATCTTGCAAACCCAACTAGTCTGGGAAATCTATCATCATGACGCCATAACCCAACCACCAAAATACTGAAATCTAAAGCTCTTTTTACCCTCCTTATAGGTCTTCTGCTCCAACCAACAGTTTGCAAAAGTTGATCTAGTTCTATTAGATCTAAATCTTTATTTTTACTACATACAAATATTTCTTCTTTAGTTGTTTGAGTGAACTCATAAGAATTTAAACCATAGAGATCTATCAGCTCATCCTTTGATATACTGTTTGATTTTTTTATCAACGATCCTTGGTTTCTAAAAATCATTAAAAATTCACGAATCCCTTTTGTTGAAGCTCAGAGAGCTGAAAATATAAACCCTTTTTCAGTCTTAATTCACTATGTGTTCCCTCCTCAACTAATGATCCCGCTTTCAAGACTAAAATCTTATCAGAACTTTCAATAGTTGCTAATCTGTGAGCTATTACTAATGCTGTTCTTTTTGACAGAATTCTCTCAAGATCCTTCTGCAAAGTAGCCTCTGTTGAGGGATCCATAAACGCTGTTGCTTCGTCCATTATTAAAACAACAGGATTTCTAATCGCTACTCTAGCTACGGAAAGAAGTTGCCTCTCTCCAGAAGAGAGATTTCCCCCTCTTTCTCTCAGTGAGGTGTTCAAACCTTCTGGTAATTTTTTTAACAAATTATCTAACCCTAATTCGTAACAAAGATTTTCTAATTCAAGATTGTCTAGATTCGAATTTAGTTTTAAATTATCTGCGACATTTCCACTAAAGATAAAGGTATCTTGCAAAACTACTCCCAACATATTTCTAAGAGTTGCAATAGGAATGTCTTTAATATCTATATCATCGATTAAAATTTGACCCGATTGAGGTTCATACAATCTACACAATAGTCTTATTATGGTTGTCTTACCTGAACCAGTTGGGCCTACAAAAGCCACATGCTCTCCTGGATTAATCTTGAAAGATAAATTCTTTATAATATGTTCTCCTGCGTTGTAGAAAAAATTAACATTCTTGAACTCAATTTTGCCCTTAAATTTTTTATTTACATTTTTAGCATTTTCTAAAAACTGTTTTGCGGATGTAGAGTCCTTAATCTGTATTTCTTCATCCAATAATTCGTTTATTCTTTCTACAGCTGTTAAACCTCCTTGTATTTGAGTAAATCTTTCTGCAAGCTGCCTTAAAGGTTCAAATAGTCTTTGAGAATATAAAATAAAAGTTGTTAATGTTCCTAAACCAATATTTCCAGAAGTAACAAGATATCCTCCAACTGCTAAAACCAAGGAAACTGCAGCAAGAGAAATCCATTCTATAAACGCCGAAATACTACTGTCATAAAATATTGTTCCATTAACTGCTTTCTTATAAGCAACTCCAGTTTTGGAAAATTTCTTGCTATTAAAAGCCTCTCTTCTGAACATCTGAACGACTTCTAAACCTTGAAGATTCTCTTGAAAATCAGAGTTTAGTTGAGACAATTCTTCCCTTACTTGATAATTGGCTCTTCTGTAACGTTTTTGAAGCCAGATAATAAAATATGAAACTGGGATTTGAGTCAAAAGTAATAAAATGGCAAGCCCCCGATCAATTGACAGCATTGTCAAAGAAATTACTATCAGACTAACGAAGTCAGCAATGACTCCAACTGCCCCACTACCAAAAACCTCGGCTAAAGCATCAACATCATTTGTTAATCTTGTTAATAATTTCCCCACAGGCATTTTATCGTGATATTTAAGAGATAAAGATATTGAATGATCAAAAAGTTCTCTTCTTATTCTTGCTGTCAAACGTTGTCCAACTGCTTGGATATTGTAAGTTTGGTATCCCTGCAGAACTAATCTGAATAAAACAGTTATAAGTAAAGTTACGATAATGGCATTTATCGACTGCCCAAAGAAAGTTTTACTTAGCCAAACATCTGTAGTTTCGTTCTTTAAAATAGTAATTGCTTGACCAACTAATAATGGTTGAATAGCTCCAGAGAAAGAAACAGGTAACAAAACTATCAAAATAAGATAGATTGTTTTTTTATCTTTAGTTAAATATTTACCTAACTTTTTAATCCTTCTAAAATCTTTAAAAAACATTTAGCTAATCTTCTACAAAGCATTAGTTGATTCTATTGATAAAATTGTATCTCTGAGATGATTATCATCTAACCTCATAGATAACGGATTCCCAATTAGTCTTGCTGTCGAGTAATAAAGATCATCTATTTTAATTAAACCATTCTCTTTGAGAGTCTTTCCAGTTGCCACCAAATCAAC
>CACKJL010000002.1 GCA_902600395.1 uncultured Prochlorococcus sp.
CGTAATAATGATTAACAATTCCTACTCCGCATTTTTTCTTAGAAACTGCTCTAATTATTGAAATATCACCTGGGAAAAATGGTTGGGAAACATTTGAAATCATTCCTGATAACCAAGCTTTAGTTTCTGATTGACCTTTGTTAATTATTTGATTGGCAACTAAAGATTGATTATATGGACTTTTTCTATTTCTTAAACATACTTTCCCTTTTAAAGAAGGATCAGCTAAATCAGTGTAATCATTAATCTTGCTAACATCTACTACTTTTGGATTTGCTATCATAACCCTTACTCTTCTGGTTAAGGCGTACCATTCCTTATTTGGATCTTTCAATCCAATTGGAACATCATTTTCTAAATTAGAAGATTCTATTGATTGAAGTAATCCAGCTTTGGCTGCATTAGTAATTCTTGCAGCATCAACTAATAAAATTAAATCCGCCTGAGAATTCTTACCCTCTCTCTTCAATCTCTCAATTAAAGATATACCTGCAGCTTCAATAAGCCTTACTTTAATCCCTGTTTCTTCTGCAAATTTTTTATAAACGCTCCTATCAGTGTTGTAATGTCTCCCTGAATAAACTTTGACTTCTTTTTCTGTTGAATTGGCAGGTATATTTACATTGAGTAAAAATGTACAGGTTAGTACTGAATAAAAAAGTTTTTTGAGATTTTGCACTTTTTCAAATTAGTATCTATGGTTACTTTATACCCATCAAAAGATTTCAAACTCTAAAAGCGATCTTCGATACATAAATATGTATCATTTTTTATATTCCATATGAATTATTTAACTCATCAGTTATTAAATGCTGAAGAAATAAATTTTATAGAAAAAGAATTAGAACAAGAACATCAAGGTTGGGAAGATGGGAAAAAAACTGCTGGTAGCCACGCCTCAATCTTAAAAAATAATTTGCAACTAAAAAGAACATCAGATATTTCAAAAAAATTATCATCGCTAGTTAAACAAAAAATATTAAATGATGATTTAATAAAAAGCTTTACTTTACCAAAAAATATTCATGGAATCATGTTTACTAAATCCTCCAAAGGAATGAAGTATGGACGTCATATTGATAATGCATATATGTCATCAGGTAGGGCTGACTTATCATTCACAATATTTCTTACAAAAAAAAATCTATACGAGGGGGGTGAACTATTAATTGAGAATCTTACTTCAGAAAACAAATTTAAACTTAATAGTGGAGAAATCATAATTTACCCAAGCACTTATTTACATTCAGTTCAAGAAGTTCTCAATGGAGAAAGAATAGTATGCGTAGGATGGATTGAGAGTTATATAAAAAGTATTGAAGAAAGAGAATATTTATTTGATTTAGACGCAGGTGCGAGAAGTCTATTAGCTAAGCATGGTAGATCTGATGATCTCGATCTAATTTTTAAATCCTACTCTAATCTCTTAAGAGTTATGGGTGATTAAATAAGCATCATTTTATACAATGAAAAGAATATGATTCTAAAAATGATTAATATATAAAAAAATATAGTTCTCAAATGCCAAAGAGAAGTTCCATTTCAATTTTCATTGCTGCCACAAGCGCATTAGCTATTTCAACAACTACTACCAATTCTGTCAAGTCAGGCGAGAATGACTTAGGCGGATTAAAAGAATGGAATACAGATATGGCTTTAGATGCAGACTTTAAATTAGATGAAGATGCCCAAAGGATTGCTGATGAGGCTGCAAAATCAAGTGCTTGTATTCCTATTGGAGAAGGTGAAAACTGCTGGTAAATACAAAAAAAGACAAAAAAAACGCCCTATTTTAGGGCGTTTTTTAATGAACTAAATTTAATTAGAATTTAAATGTAGTTTCTAGAACTGCTCCGAAGACATCAGCACCAGATGTTCCATTTCTATCAGTACCTCCAAATACTGCTGGAGTGACTGTTACAGAATCGTTAGGCTTGAATGAGTAATAAATTTCATAAGCAAAAGGATCTACAGTTTCACTTTCGTTAGTTGTAGGCTGACCAAACGCTAACCCAATTTTGTCGTCTGCTTGGAACATGTCTTGCCAATTTAGACCAACAAAATATGCAGTTGAATTAGATGTGCTTGATGGAGCTCCATCATATTCTGTTGTATCGAAACCAACTGAAATTGAAGGTGTTGCAGTACCTGTGTTATCAGGTCTCCACCAACCTCTCAAACCTACAGATGTGAAATTACCATTACCACCTGTTCCATGAGCAGCAGTATGATAGTAAGTATCACTCCAACCATTAGATTTAACGTTAAGTAAGGCTGATACAGAATAATTTGGCTTTGTATAACCAACCTGAGTAGCCCAACTAGTTTTTGTTTCGTTAGTTAAAAGACCGGTATTGTAGTAATCACCTGCTGCATTTTCTTGCGAAGAGGTTGATTTAGTACCTACATTTGAACTAATCGCGAAACCATTATCAGCGTTGTATGCCCAACCAGCTCCTGTATCTGTACTTGCACCGTAAGCCTCTCCATTACCGCCAAGAGTAAACTGTTTTGTTACTGGTTGGTAAATAGAAGGTGTAGTTCCATGCATATAATAGTTTTCAATTTTTGGACCTACCCAAACAGTGTTGTTATCGCCAACTGGGAATTCATACCAAATTTTGTCAACAGTAAGTGTATTGTCTTTAGAATTTGCGGAACTTAGATACGTACCATAAGTTTTGGTTTTGGACCAATCAGAATGATTACCAGTTTTAATTCTTACGTAAAGATTATCGTCACCAGTGAAACTTGAATTAAGGTTCATGGTATACGTGTACATAGCCTGTGTAGCTTCTGATGCTGTTTCTGAAGCTAATGAATAGTCAACAGCACCTATAGTAAAGACAGCTTTACCATCCATCGTTGTGGTTTCGGAGAAAGCTCCAGCTTCAAATTCATTCTGCTGAGCTTCAAGACCATCAACACGACCTTTAAGAATTGCTAGGTCTTCACTAATTTCGTTATTAAAAGTTTTACTGTCTAATCTTTGAACTTTTGAACTGCTACGCGAATAGCTATTCATCTCTTCAAGATTTACAGTGTCAGATGCTTGTGCTGCTAAAGGAGAAATTAAACCTACAGCAGTGCTAGCAACCAACAATTTTTGGAAGAGTTTCATTTTACCTCACACTAAAGTAACCCAATAAAATTGGGTAACTATACTGTATCGAGCGTAACAAAAAAGGAAAGATATATAAGTTTCAAGCCGGTGTAACTTTTTATACACTCAATTTTTTTATTTTCTGCACTATTTATTCAATAATGGATAGTCTAGAGATTCTCTTTCTTCTACCCAGGATGATGCAACTTCTCTAGCTAATTTTCGAATTTTTTCTATGTATTGAGCACGATCTGTAACCGAAATTACACCTCTAGCATCAAGAAGATTAAATGTATGACTACATTTCAGAACAAAATCAAGGGCGGGATAAGTTAATTTCTTTTTGATTAAATTATTTGCCTCGGCTTGGTAAATTTCAAATAATTTTCTGAGATTATCAGCATTAGATTCAGTAAAATTATAAGAGCATTGACTTTTTTCAAATTGAAGCCAAATATCGCTATATTTCAAATCTTTATTCCAATTTAAGTCCCAGATACTTTCCTTATCCTGCAAAAACATTGCAATCCTCTCTAGCCCATAAGTGATCTCAATTGGGATTGGATTGCAATCTACACCCCCGCATTGTTGGAAATAAGTAAATTGAGTAACTTCCATTCCGTCCAGCCATACTTCCCACCCTACACCCCAGGCTCCCAGTGTTGGTGACTCCCAGTTATCTTCCACAAATCTTATATCATGATTTCTAGGATTAATTCCAAGAGATTCTAGAGATGTCAAATATTTTTCCTGAATTCCTTCCGGTGATGGTTTAATTATTACTTGATATTGAAAGTAATGTTGAGCCCTATTGGGATTATCGCCAAATCGTCCATCTGTTGGTCTTCTGCATGGCTCCGCATATGCCACACTCCAAGGTTCTGGCCCAATAGCCCTTAAAAAAGTATGTGGATTCATTGTGCCAGCACCTTTTTCTGTATCATATGGCTGCATAATCAAACAACCTTCTTCAGACCAAAAATTATTTAAATTTTGAATTATCTCCTGAAAAAACATTTAATTAAAATAGTGGAAAAATTTAGATCAATGCCAATAGATATAATAACAAAGCCTTAAAATAAAAAAATATTTTTAAATCCAACTTCTCAAAAATTTCATCCGATAAAAAGACTTCATTAAAATGGATCCTTGATAAAAATAAATAAGGAATTAATTATGTAAAAAAATCTAATGGCAATGGTCCAAAAGTATTAGATTCTTTAGCACCTTCGTCATACTGACATGTTATTAAAATCCCTTCTCCAAGACCATTTTCAGATCTGACAAAAACATTACTAGTTTTTTGATTAGCTTTTAAAAAAACACCTCCATCAGCATTAAGGGAACCTAGATTACCAAATTTAATTGAGGAATATTTCTTAGAAATTGATTGCAATGCTTCAATAGCTTTATTATCACTAGGTGCCATTATGCCTATTGTTATCCAATCTGCATTAAAAATATTTGCTTCTAGTTCCTCTAAAAGTTTTTTTTCTTGCCCATTACTTAATTGAGGGGCAGTTCTAAGATTATTTAAATCGACTAATTTATTTATTTCCATTTGTTTATATCTAAAAACTTCTAACCAAATGTTCTTCCATTCCAAGCCCACAATGAAGCTGGAACATCCTCAAAAGAAATATAAATCCTATCTATTGGGATCCCCATTTTCTCATATACAAAATCTGATATTGGCTTCGCCATTTCTGAAGGATCTAGAGAACCTATTGATTTAATTTCTAAAAAGCAAGAAGGTGTCTCATCATCAAAATACATTTGGCAATTATCATCTATTTTCGCCATAACAAAACTTCTTGATTTGTTAGTTAAAGATGAAATAAGAATTGAAATTTCTTCGAGTAATTTACCTTTATCATTTATTTTTGCTGAAGTCGAAACATTAATATAAGGCATCTCTAAGCAGCAAGATAATCTTTCTTAGAATCATTTTCTAGATAAACAGTTTTATTTTTTAAATTTCTTTTTGATGAAAGATATGCCATATCGTATGAACTTATTCCGTTTTTATAAGGATTGAAAAGAGCATTTTTAGACCTATTTTTTTTGCTCCTCTTGAACTCAATCATCATTATTAAATCATTAATTAATAATTTAACTTTTTTTGAATAGATGTCTAGTTTTTTTGAGAATTTTTAATTTATTCAAGGGAAAAATTCCTAATACACAATTAGAATTTCTTTTTACTAGATTTGAAAGGTAGGTTCAAAATTAGTTGCTTTGGAAGTCCTAAATAATTATCAAAGGAAAAAACTCGATGAGAGTAATGATGAAGAATTTTATTCTGATCCAAAATTTGTTTATCATCTAGATTTAAACTTCAGGCAAAATCTATCAGATTTATACGAAAGAGAAATTGATAATTATTCAACCGTTCTTGATTTAATGTCCAGTTGGGATAGTTATTTACCTAAAGGGAAAAAATATAAACAAGTTATTGGACATGGTTTAAACAAACAAGAACTAGAAAAAAACAAAATTTTTGATTCTTTTTGGATACAAAATTTTAATTTAAGTCAACAAATTCCCCTAGAGAAAGAAAGCGTTGATTATTGCTTGATGGTAGCCGCATGGCAATATTTACAATATCCAGAGAATTTAACCAAAGAAATTGCAAGAATATTGAGTAGAAATGGCAAGATTATTATTGCTTTTTCAAACAGAGCATTTTGGCATAAAGCTCCTAACATATGGACTTCATCTACTGAAGATGAGAGGGTCAAATATGTAAGAAAAGTATTAATCTCAAACGGATTTAATGAGCCAAAAATTATCAAAAAGTTTACTGAACCATCACTTAATATCTTTAATTTTTTAAACAATGACCCATTTTATTGTTTAATCGCAACCAAAGAGTAATTTTTTACTTGCATTGCATTAAACACCAAATCTATGAAAAAGTTATCAACTATTTTTCATAGCCATACTTTTAAATTTTTACTAATATTGGGTAGTTTAAATTAATCATATGGGTTCTAAAAGAGAAAAATATCCTGAAAAATGTCCTTGGGATCTTGGCCCTAATCAACATTTAGCAAAAGAAGAGAACTGGACTTTAAGATTAGGAGAAGCAAATGTATGCTTTAGCAAAAATAAATTAGATAATAATTATTTTCATGTAATTAGTAATGAGAATGAAGAGCAAATTCTAGCTTTTAGAGCAAGACTCTTATATCAAAAACTACTTGATAAAGGGTTTAGGTTGGTTGAATAAAAAAACCTAATTTAATAAGCATAGATCTTCGAAGACAAACTTTTGTGTTTCTTCTTCTTGATTTTGGTTTAAGTATTTTATTGTCCTCGAATTTAATATCCAATAATCGTCTTTACCCATATTTAGAAATTCATCCTTGTATTCCAATTTTTGAGAATTTGTCTCAAGTGTATCTGGATCAATTTGTTGACTACTATATTTTTTACTAAGGGAACCCGTTCCTGTATCTAAAAATTCTTCTATAAAAATTTCTATAATAGTTCCATGAATTTTTCTGTAGACCATATTAATACAGTTATTTTTAACTCTATATTTATCTCCTTGATTCTTACCTGAAACGCTCATTTCAATCCCACTTTCAGAATTTTTAAGTAAATTAAAATTATTTTCTGAGTGCACTGATTCAAATTCTCTCTTTACCCTATGTATACACACTTCAAATAACTGAGAAGCAATACCTTTAACAACTTTTTCATCATCTATATTTTGAATATTTGGTTTAAAGTCTTTACCTAATACAAAGTCACCTTTATGAATATTATTATTAGTCAAGAAAATACATTTACCTTTATAACCATGAAAATCATTCTTCCATGTGTAACGATTTTCATAAGCCTTTTTAAAAATCTCCTTACAATTAATTTCTTTTAGAATATCCATTAATTTTTTGTAAACGTGAAATAATTCTACAAAAAAAAACCTCCCTATTAAAGGAGAGGTTTTTTATTAGTTTAAATTAATTTTGAGTAATTTTTGTATTTTCAATATTATCAAAAGCTTGACCAATTTTCTTGAAGTCAAATCCCATGGCTCTTAGTGCGTGCCAAAGATGACCTTGTAAGAAAAAGAAACCCAAATAAAAATGAGTATTTGCAAGCCAAGCTCTTGAGCTATATGCTCCTGAACCTAAATCCACTGTATCAGTAAAATAAGGGGCAAATTCAAATTGAAGCTTTAAGGGTTCTCCATATAAATCAACTGGATATATGGTCGTATTTGAAGCACACCAAAAAGCAGCAACAAAAGCCATATATGAAACACCAACAACTGAGTATGACAAAATTGCCTCAGCCCCAAGTAATCCTTTCCCTTTAAATTCTGTATATTCTCCAAATTGTTTAGTACAAATATGGAAAACACCTCCAATTATTTCTAGGAAAGCTAGGAAAGCATGTCCTCCCATAACGTCTTCCAGACTATCTATTTTTAAAAAATCAAATTGATGATTCCAGATAGCGGCAATATCTAAATTGTAAATAACTTGTCTTGTAGATCCTATTGCTGGGTCGTAAATTCCATGAATACGAGCCCATTCAACGAACATAATTGCTCCAAGCCCAAGAAAGATTAGATGATGACCAAGAATAAAAGTTAATTTATCTGGGTCATCCCATTCGAAATCAAATTTTTGTGGCTTACTATTTTCTGGGTAGTCTCCAAGATCACCTGCAAATTTGTTGGAATGTAATAATCCCCCAGCACCCAATACTGCTGAGAAAATTAGATGCAATGTGCAAATTACAACAATTCCATATGGTTCTGTAATAACACCATTTTCAACGCCACCAATTCCAATACCCGCAAGATGAGGCAAAACAATTGCTTTCTGTGCACCCATTGGAATGCTGGCGTCGTAACGGGCCAATTCAAATAATCCAAAAGCTCCTGCCCAGAACATCATTAGACCTGCATGGGCAGCATGAGCAGCTATGAATTTACCTGAACGGCCAACAACGCCAGAATTCCCTGCGTACCAGTCATAGGTGACATCAGATTTTCCGTAAGTTTGTAACACTTGATTTAAGTAAACAGCAAATTGAGCATATTGCTTATCGCTATTGTTTTTACATGTTCTTTACAGATTTAATTACTTATGTAAAAAAAACATATTGTGAAAGAACAAATGTTACAAACTAGGGAAGTAATATCTGAAAAAGCTTACCCCAATGAAGGGATTTCACCCTTAAGCTGAGAAGCCCATGTTTCGAGACGCGAATCGGTTAAATCAGATTCACTATCCTCATCGAGAGGTAATCCACAAAAGCTTTCTCCAATAACACTTTTAGACTCATCAAATGTATAAGAAGATTTATCTACGTAACCGACCATTTCAGCGCCAGCTTTTGTGAAGTAGCTATGAAGTTCTTCCATTGCATCACAATAGTTTTCTGTATATGTAGAAGAATCGCCTAAACCAAAAATTGCAACTTTTTTTCCTGATAAACTTAGTTCACCAATATCCTCTAAGATTGAATCCCATGCAGTTCCTGATCTTTCTTCATCAGCACCAGTATTCCAAGTGGGTATCCCGCAGATAATTCCATCAAGGCCCTCAAATTCGGAAAGATCATCCACATCAGATACATCTTTAGGTGCTTCTGCTGAAGAGATAAAGTTGTGAAGACGATCAGCTACGTCTTCAGTTTTTCCAGTTGTAGTTGCGTAATAAATTCCTACAGTCATAACTTCAAAATGTTTACATTAAGATAATAAAATCTAAAAACGTTAAATTAATTTCTTTAAAAACTTTTTCATGTAAAATTTTATACTAATCAGAGTAAGAAAAATTTTTTGAGGAAAATTTATAAAAAATTCAAATCATCGTGACTGACAAATTTCAAAATGATTTAAAAAATCTTATTGAAGAATTCAACTTTAATGGGCATAAAAAATTCAAATTAATTGTTTTATTTGGTTTATTGGGAGATTTTGATAGCTTTGAATATGCACTAAATTTGAAAAGTTTTATCGATAAGAATCAAGAAAAAAATTTAGATATTTTTGCAATTGCTATTGGGAACCAAAATGGGAAAGAAAAATTCTGTAAATTTACTGGCTTTCACAAAGAAAATTTAATAGTTGTTTCTGACAATCAAATCCATAATAATCTAAGAGTCTCAAAAGGTTTAGATATTGGTTTAGGAGGTTGGATCAATATGCTTTTGATGTTATCAGGGATAAATTCTTTTAAAACAATTAAAGAAGTTATTAGAGGTTATACCGGCGATAGAAAAGCAAAACAAATTTATTCAGAATTTGACAAAATTGATGTTTTAAAATTTTTAAAATTTTCAGGTAATTCCTTCAAAAAGGTTTTCGGAGATGGTTATTTGAGACCATTTGAATTAGCAACATTTAGACTAAATAATATGAATGAAATAATTCAAAATTGGAGTGATTATATTCTTAATGAAGAATACCTTCCTCAAAGAGGAGCCTCTTTTCTATTGAATAATAAAAATCAAATTATTTATAAATTTTTTTCAAACGATGTGCTTGGATATTCATCAAATATGAGGGATCCATTAGGATTTTTGACTAATTTAATTAAAGAATAGTTTTTAAAATATTTTTATGAATGTAGATATATTTGGATATTTTGCAGCGATTTTAACAACAGCAGCATTTCTACCTCAATTGATAAAAACTTTAAAAACAAAAAAGGCAGATGATGTTTCTTTGACAACATTAATAATGTTTATTATCGGAGTTTTGTCTTGGATTATTTACGGTTATAAAATTTCTTCTACGCCAATATTGATAGCAAATTTAATCACCCTGATTTTAAATTTATTGATATTAATCTCTAAAATATATTTTTCAAAAAACTAAATTGAGTAAAAATTTTTTTTAAAGTAATAAACTTTTTATCTAATAATTAAATCTTGATTAAAATAGAACAAAAATTTACTGATCTTGAAAACTTCAAAATGCTGGGTTTGGTTTAAAGGAAGCCTTAACGATGGTGGATATTGGAAAGAGGGGTTTACTTGTACTTTTGATGAAAAACCAGGAGTTTTAATAGAAAGTCCTGCTTACGTAACTTGTCGGGTTCCTTCATGGAGAGTTTTGACTAAAGAACCAGAAAATTTATATAAATCTCCTTTAATTCCTGAAAAAGCAATTTGGAAAATAATTTAATTTCTTAATGAACTAGAAAAAACTTTTTGACTGCACTACGGCGAGTTAATATTGCTTTAATAAATATTTAATTAATACCATCTACTCTCTTTTTATTAATATTATCCCTTTTTTAATCTTAGGTTTTCTTCTAGGAAAAAAAAATCCAAAGATTTCAAAATATATAGCAAGACCTCTAATAAGATTTGGCATTCCATTAAGTGTAATGGGTCTCTTATTAAAGGAAGGTATAGATATAAACCTAATTAAAAGTGCATTTTTAGCATTCTCTGTAATTGGATTTTTAATAACTTTAATAAATATAATCCCAATATTTAAGAAGAGGCTTCCAAATTACACATTGCAGCTAGCAGGCCTAATAGGTAATACATCATTTCTTGGAATACCAATTGCGCTAGCTCTTCTACCTTCAACAACTATAAATTTCACTATTGGATTTGATTTGGGAACAACACTTTTCGCTTGGATATTTGGACCTTTTTTTCTTCAAGAAAAATCCAACCGCAATAACATCCCAAACATCAAAGGACTATTAAATGCATTGATAAATAGCCCTGCATCAAGAGGGATTATTGGTGTACTTCTTGCATATCTTTTTCAAATAGATGAAATATTAGGCAATTATCTGTGGATTCCTGCAAGAATAGTTATTGCTTTGGCAATTATAGTTGTGGGATCAAGACTTGGAATAATAACAAATCAAAATGAGAGAATTTTGTATCTAAACAAAGAAGTTAAATTTTCAATTTTATTAAAATTATTTATTCTTCCCTTTATTATTTTTTTATTTTGCAAATTCTTAAATTTTAACTTCTATCAATCATGCGCAATAATTCTTCAGGCAGCAACCCCAACGGCAATATCCACAATATTAATGGCAGAGGCTTATGGAGTGAAACAAAAAATAGCTTCAAAAATTCTTTTTACTACAACCTTAATTTCAATAATTACAATTCCTCTATTAAAAATGTTTATGGATTTATTTATTCAAACAACTTGAATGAAAGCTTATTTAAAGCATGATTAATGAATATTGTAAAGATTATATCCTGATAACTAAATAATGTCTTAAGATTTAGATTATGAAGTCAGCAAACCCTGAAAATGAATATATCCCTTTAGATCTAAGGATTTCGGTTAGGAGGGATACTCTAAGGCTTATCTCAGAGATGGCTCAAGATATGGGAATAAGCATTAATGAAGTTTTTAGTTTTTTAGCCGAAGATTCTGTCATCGATCTTGAATTAATGGAAGATTTAAATAAAATTGATATCCCAAACAAGTGCAGCATTGATGATTTAAAAAATGCTCTTCTTAAAAAAAGACTTTGTTAAAATTTTTCAACTTTTCTATTTTCCCAGTCAGATTTATAACCACTTTTAACTAAAAATCTCGAATACTTATTTAAATCACTTTTTTGAATTCGCCATAAATTATAAATTCCAAATTTGCCCAATTTTTGATGATTAATTTTTGACCATTGCTGCCGGCGAGTAGAGTATTCATCTATAACGACCAATAGAGATTTGTATTCATAATCGGGTTGATCTTCATAATTTTCTCTCCTATCAGTATTTAGCCTTTCTGAAAGATTAATTAATCCCTCTTCAGTGTTTGGTTCATAAAAAACTATTTGTCTCGAATAATAATGTAATGAAGGTTTTCTTATCCCGATCATTGCTAAAGTTTCCCTTCCCTCGCGAATATCTAAAATTAATTTTGAAATATTCCTTATAGGTAGTTGCCTTGAAGTATCTGCTAATTTTCTAATTGGCGACATCAAATAAGATTGTCCAATTAAAAGAAAAATTTGGAGATAAAGAAGAATATTTCTAGATTTTAAAGAAAATAAAATTATTGCAAGAAGGGTAAACGAGGAGAAGAACAATTTAGCTTTGAAAATAATCCCAGAGCTTATAAGTTCGGATGCAAGATTAGGCATTTCGGGATCATTAATTGAACTCAACCAAATATTTGAGAAAAAGAATGCTATAGATAAGCCAAACAAAATTAAAATATTAAAAATCCAGCAATATAAATAACTTTTGTTTATATTTTTTAAGCTTATAAAGCTATTACTTGTTAATAATGCCGCTGCTGGAATTGCTGGTAGCCAATAGCTTGGTAGTTTTGTTGCAGAAAGACTAAAGAAGATTAAAACAGATGTTAACCAACAGAGAGAATAGGTATATAGGGTGTCAGTGATATTGCAACTTTCTTTTGAACTTCTCAAAAAATCCTTAAAGGCCTTTAATATACCGTGATAAAAAAAAGGAGTGAATGGTAATGAAGCCAATAGCATTATGTAAAGAAAAAACCAGAATGGTTCGGCATGATTATTTACAACTGAGGTATATCTTTGAAAATTATGGTAACCAAAAAAATTGTCCCAAAAAGGCTTTCCCTCTTTTATGAGTTCTAATATGTACCATGGAACACTTATAAGTATTGTTATTAAAAAACCTTTCTTAGGGTTGATCTTACAGAGCAACATTTTCCAATTCTTCTGACTAAATAAGAAAGATGTAATAGTCAATAATGCCAAAACAAATGCAACAGGTCCTTTAGTTAAAATTGCAAAACCTAAAAATACCCAAGCTGAAATACATTGGTCATTATTTTCACTTGCCATTCTTCTCCAAAACAAAAGGAGGCTAATCCCCAAGGTCCCAGTTAAAAGAGCATCACTCACGGCAGTTCTACTCCAGATAATTATTATTGGAGACAAAGCAAAGGCCAATGATGCGACTATTGGAGTGAGTAATTGCCTATCACTCTTCTGTGGCCAGCAAAATAAAGTATCTCCAATCATCAACATTAAAAATATTGATCCCAAAGCTGAAGGAAGTCTTGCTGAGATTGTCCCGTAACTATCCCAGATCTCACTTTTGGGCAATGAGTAAAAAAAACCCATTAGCCAATATATCAGTGGAGGCTTATCAAAACGGAAAATTCCATTGACTTTTGGAGTTATCCAGTCACCAGATTCACTCATAGCCCTTGCCGCAGCGGCAAATAAAGGGGGCGTTTCATCCACCAGTCCTGTATTACCTAAACCTAAAATAAAAATAATGATCCCAGAAACTAAAATTATTACTGCGTTTAAAAGCCTTTTTTTTGAGTTCAGAAGAATCATTTAATATTATTTATATTCATGCATTACCTTATTAAGCCAGTTCACAACCTTGTTAGCAAATATATCTGAGGAGGCATTTTTTTCTACCCATTCTCTACATTTCTGACGCTTTATTTTTTCAATAATCTCTACATAAGAAAGCATATTTTTTTTATCGTCAGGATCAGCAAGATAACCTGTTTGACCATGCTGAATAATTTCACTAGGTCCTCCCCTTTTATAAGCTACAACTGGCACCCCGCAGGCTAAGGCTTCAACAATAACGTTCCCATATGCCTCATTCCATTTCGGAGTATTTAGCAACCCTCTGCATTTACCAAGTTCTTTTTGTAATTCGTCAGTTGATAAAAAACCCATCCAATCTATAGCTCCTTGAGGGAATAATTTTTCTATCTTTGAGGCATACATCTCATCTTCTATAAATCCCCAAACTTTTAATTTTTCGCCAAGTTGATTTGCCACATATACTGCATCCTCTAAACCTTTCTCCGGAGCCACTCTTCCAACCCATGCCAATGGTCCCTTCACTGAATCTTGAAAAATATAATTATCTAAATTAAACCCATTCCCAATAATTGTTGGTTTTTTTATGAATGGATAATCATTAGCCTGCATTTTCGAATGAAAAGCAAAATTATTTGGATATTTAGCATATACCTTAGAGATTAAATTACTAATTACTGAACTTTCAGAACCCATACTAATAATATGGGCAATGGGTATCTCTAAATTTAGAGTCATCCAAATAGGCAACCAATCATAGGACATATTCAACAATACATCTGCATGTTTAGCGATATCTAATCCCTTTTCAAGCATTCCTGCTAAAAGAGAATTGTCTGGGATACTCACTGGAGAATTAAAATTTTGATGCTGCCAACTAATTTGATCTTCACCTTCCACAAAATGTAATTTTGCTTTTACATTACTTTCATTTAACTTAGAATTCTTTGGAGCTACAACCTCAACAGAATGTCCTAAAGAAATTAACCCTGAAACTAAAGAATTTATAGTTAATTCAACTCCACCACCTTTACCACTCCCTAAGAACCCTATTGGAGTACTAATCAATACTATTCGCATTATTAGACTTTTTACAAAAAGAAACTAATTAAATAGTAGTATCATAAGATTTATTTTCCCATAGACTCTTTCTCTGGCTTACAAAAAATACTGAGATAAGAACAAACACCACTCCTATCCACTGCACTATAGTAAGTCTTTCATCTAACCAAACACCTCCACTGAGAAGAGCAAATACAGGTGTTAAAAAAGCAAGAGTACTAAATCCAGTTATTTCTTTATTATTAGCAAAGTAGAAAAACAATCCGTAAGCTATTGCTCCTCCAAAAATACTTGCAAATGACATAAGTCCCCAATCAAATATTGACCAATCTGGAATTATTGTGAAATTTGATTGTAAGCAGTGCTTAATAATTAAGGGCAAACTCCCTAGAACCATATGCCAACCCGTAACTGCCACTGGATCACTTTTAGTACAAGTGAATCTAATTAAAATTGTTCCTAATGCCATAGCTAGAGAAGCTGCAAGCATCCAAAGTTCTCCAAAGTTAAACGCAACATCATTTATAGACTTGTCTGACATCAACCACCAATTCCCTAACAATTCTTGTGGAACTCCTAAAAATACTATACCTCCCAAGCCAAAAAGTAGTCCCAACCATCCTATTGGATTAATTAAATTCCCAAAAATTGCCCTCGCTAAAATAGCTACCAAAAGTGGTTGAGAATCAATTAAGACAGAACCTAAACCTGCTCCAGTTTTTTCAATACCATAAGTTAAAAACAATTGGAAAAAAGTGGCATCAACAATCGTAAAAACAAAAAACCACTTCAAATCGCACTTGTAAATTGTTAAATCTCTTTTAAACAAATATGTTGTTATTAGAACAAGAATCCCTGCAGGAAGCAATCTTAAAGAAGCCACAAACTCTGGGCCAGCACTAGATACTAAAGGAGTCATTGCCGCCATTGAAGTCCCCCAAAGTGCAAAAGGGAGTATCATTAAAAACCAATTTAGGATTGAATTCATTAGGTCTGCTGATAATCTTTTTAAAGTAGTTTTATGAATTTACCTTAAAAGAATGATTTGGCCTTTTAGACGAAAGTCAAAAAAAAGAATAGCTCGTATAGTAATTGATGAGCCTATTACAAGTTCAACAAGAGTTTCAGTCCTTAAAGCTCTTAAACAAATTGAGGATAGAGAATTTCCTGCTTTAATCGTGAGAATTGACTCCCCAGGGGGTACTGTTGGGGATAGCCAAGAAATATACTCTGCTATTAAAAGACTAAAAGATAAAGGATGCAAAGTCATAGCCAGTTTTGGGAATATCTCAGCATCAGGAGGCGTTTACATTGGTGTGGCATCTGACAAAATAGTTGCTAATCCAGGCACAATTACAGGATCTATTGGTGTGATTATAAGAGGAAATAATTTATCTGAATTATTAGATAAAATCGGCATTAAATTTGAGACTGTTAAAAGCGGTGTATTTAAAGACATACTTTCTCCAGATAAACCTCTAAGTGAGGAAGGTAGAGGTCTACTCCAAGGACTTATAGATGAAAGTTATAAACAATTTACTGAAGCTGTTGCTGATGGAAGGAATTTGCCTGTTGAAGAAGTAAGAAAATTTGCTGATGGAAGAATTTTCACTGGAACACAAGCACTCGAACTTGGTCTTGTTGATAAGGTTGGAGATGAATTTGTTGCAAGGGAGCTAGCTGCAGAAATGGTTAATATTGATCCAAAAATTCAGCCCTTAACATTCGGAAAGAAGAAGAAAAAAATACTTGGACTAATTCCTGGAAGTAGAATGATTGAGAAAATTATCAATAATATCTTTTTTGAGTTTGACTCATCTAATAAAGTACTTTGGTTATACAAGCCTTAAATCGATATGTATGAAAAAATGACAGATGATTATAAAATTACATTTATTCGTGGAGCTACAACAGCATCTGGGAATTCTGTTAGGGAAATAGAAGCTGCCGTAGTGGAATTAATTGATGAATTAATTTCACGAAACAATCTAATTAAAACAAACATACTTTCCATTACATTCACAGCGACAAAAGATTTAAATGCATGTTTCCCCGCTTCAATTGCAAGGAAATTTAATGGACTTGATTCAGTTGCCTTTTTAGATTGCCAACAAATGTACGTATTAAATGATGTTGATTTTTGTATAAGAATAATGGCTCAAGTTTTATTGCCACCAAATTATGCAATAAAGCACCCTTATTTAAAAGGCGCTGCAAAATTAAGAGCAGATAGATGTTAACCTTAGTGAAATTATTCTGCTTTAAATTTAGATAGCACTAACTCAACCTTTAAATTCCATTCCCTTCAATGTTAAAAACCACAAATAAACATATTTTAAATCTTAAAATTTTAAGATTTTTTATTATCCCTACAATTTTAGTTTTAACTCCTTTTTTTAATAACATCCAAGAGGCTAAAGCGGGTTTGGAATTCCAGTGGGATCAAGACGATAGTTATAGAAGATTAAAGTGGTTTCAAAAAGAGAATAAAAAGAGATTTAGAAATACAATTTATTTTTTCTTGAGGCCATCCGATAGAAGAACTGATCTCTTAAAAATTAATCTAGCAATACCTAAGACCTTTAAATCCACTCTTAGCAATGAAAAAATTAGTTTTTGCAAAGTTAAAATAGGTGGTTTTGAGAGTAGAACAAAATGCTTGGAAGACATTCCAGCTGATTTCGAAATCAAGACTGATGAATCAGGCTTACGTTCACTAGATATTTACCCCTACAGCCCGATTCCATCTAACAAAGACAGTTATGCAATTGTCTTTAAAATCTTTAATCCAAAAAAATCAGGTCTATATCAATTTCATTCATTTGGCCAACCTAAAGGAAAATCATTTTCAAGTTACATTGGAAGCTGGACTATAGTGATCGATTAAATGATAAATTAAATAAGGATAATTAAACAAATGACTAAAAGAACTTTTGGCGGAACTTCAAGAAAAAGAAAACGTGTATCTGGTTTTAGAGTAAGAATGCGTTCTCATACTGGTAGAAGAGTTATTAAAAGTAGAAGACAAAAAGGTAGAGAAAGAATAGCTGTATAACTTCAAATTTAAATGGCCTTACCCAAGGATATGCGTTTAAAGGGTCACAGGACTTTTAATTATATTCACAAAAATTCCATAACATATCATGGGAAATTAATGACATTCAAAGTTGCAAGACCAAATACAGCAATACTTTTAACTCATAAATTCACAAATACATCAAACAATTTTAGGGTTGCAATTGCCATCAGCAAAAAAGTTTCAAAAAAAGCTGTAGAAAGAAATAAATGTAGAAGAATTCTACAAGAGTGGTTATTAACAAACATTCAAAAAATTAATAACCACAAACCATATTGGTTACTTGTTAACCTTAAAATTGGAGATTTCTGCAATGATAAAAGTAGACTTTTGGAGGAATTTCAAAACTTAATGTTCAAATCTCGTCTAATCAAATGATTAACATGAATGAAGAAACCTTTTATGAAGGTGGTCCTGCTAAAAGTGATTTAATTATAAATCTACTAGCAGGGATAACTATACTTGGTTTGCCATTTACCTTTGCCGCAATAGTAAGAGCCTTGTGGTTGAGATATAAAATTACAAACAAAAGAATTACAATAGATGGTGGATGGTTTGGTAAAAATAAAACACAAGTCTCATTAAGTAACATTGAAGAAATCAGATCTATCCCAAGAGGATTCGGTTCATATGGTGATATGGTTCTTATTCTTAACGATGGATCA
This sequence comes from uncultured Prochlorococcus sp., assembly GCA_902600395.1. Classification (GTDB taxonomy): domain Bacteria; phylum Cyanobacteriota; class Cyanobacteriia; order PCC-6307; family Cyanobiaceae; genus Prochlorococcus_A. The sequence continues at coordinate 18,199 of CACKJL010000002.1, forward strand.
AAGGTTGAAATGAAATCATTACCTCTTTTCAGAGAAAAGCAAAAATTTATTGAAGAAAATATAAATAAAAGATCACAAATCCCAAATCTCAATGAGGTAGAGGGATTTGCTACTAAATCCTAAATAAATTAATTACAAAAACCTTATTTTACTGTAAAATAAAATGTCTATTAAAATTACACTCTCTTTATTATCGTGATAGGGTTCATTTCTGAAAAACTACTTATCCCGATCCTAGATTTTTTCTACGGTTTAGTTCCGAGTTATGGTTTAGCGATTGTCGCTTTGACAGTCGTAATTAGAATTGCACTTTTCCCTTTAAGCGCTGGTTCCATTAGAAGTGCAAGGAGGATGAAGATTGCACAACCAGTGATGCAAAAAAGGCAAGCAGAAATAAAATCTAAGTTTTCAGGTGATCCAAAGAAACAGCAAGAAGAACTTGGAAAACTAATGAATGAATTTGGCAGCCCCCTCGCAGGTTGCCTTCCCTTGATTGTCCAAATGCCAGTGCTATTTGCATTGTTTGCAACTCTAAGAGGCTCTCCATTCGCTGATGTCCCCTATAACATAAATCTCAAGGTTGTCCCACAGGATCAAGTAGCAGCCATTGATCCAAAACCTTACAAATCGCCTAGACACTCTATATTCATTACAGAGAAATCACATTTTCCTGTAATAGCCACCATCCCTAGTGGAACAAAATTAGGAACAGAAGAATCCATAAAAGTAAATTTACAAACTACTAACGGCAATAGCTATTCGGAAGTTTTATCTAAATATGACAACGGATCTAAATTTCTACCCACTTGGAAGGTTTCTAAAGGATCCGAGAACCTTAAAGTTTCCCAAGACGGTACAGTAACAGCAATTAAACCAGGTGATGCAACAATTGAGGCGAAAATTCCTGGTCTAGCTGCTAAAAGTGGTTTTTTATTTATTAAAGCTCTTGGTCAAGTTGGTTTTTATGTAGATGGAGCAATTAATTGGGATATTGCTGCATTAGTAGGTGCCTTTGGACTAACCTTACTTCTCTCTCAAGTTTTATCAAGTCAGGGCATGCCTGCGAATCCACAGCAATCAACAGCAAACAAAATTACACCAGTTATGATAACTGGAATGTTTCTGTTTTTCCCACTACCTGCTGGGGTCTTGCTATACATGGTTGTGGCTAATATTTTCCAAGCATTTCAGACTTTTCTGCTTAATAAAGAAGCTCTTCCAGAGAATTTACAGAAAATTTTGGATCAACAATTATTGGCAAAAAATGAAGTAATAACAACTTCTGCTTCAACTATCTCAGATAAAAGATTACCTTTCGAACCTAACAGTAAAAAATAGTCTTTATCTTAAATAATGAATTCTTGGTGTAAAAATTTAGAATTACTGATAAAATCAAGAACCTCATTAATTTGGATCAGGACTAAAGAAGAGGAAAGATTAGAAAAATTACTTAATTTATCTTGTGAAAGACTAAATATAAAGAGATTAGTTTCCTGGGATTGTGTTAGCGGTATAAAAGGATTAATAAATGAGGAAGGTAAATTTCCTAATAATCCGTTAGGAGTACTTAATTGGCTTAAAGATCAAAGTTCTGAATTTTCAACAGTTTTATTAGTTAAAGATTTTCATAAATTTTATGATGATCCATCTATAAATAGAACTATTAAAGAACTATCTTCAACGCTTAAAAACACTAGTCATAATTTAATTATTAGTTCTCATTTATTTCCATCATCAGAAGAGTTGGATGAATTAATGGCAATTGTAAACTTACCTTTACCTGATCAAAAAGAATTGAAAAATCTAATAAAAAAAATTGCAATCAATACCAATTCGAATCTAGACGAGCAAGACTTAAACGAACTGTCTATAGCTTCAAGTGGACTTACCGAAATAAAAGTAAAGCAAGTCACTGCAAAGGCCCTTGCTCAGAGAGGGAAAATAAGTAAAGAGGATATTAAAGATATTCTTGAAGAGAAAAAACAAGTAATCGCCAGAAGTGAAATTTTAGAATTTTTCGAAGCCAAATCAAGTCAAGATGATATTGGTGGTTTAAATGTTTTAAAAGTTTGGCTTAATCAAAGATATAGGGCCTTTTCTAAAGAAGCTAGAGACTATGGATTGCCTATTCCCAAGGGAGTCTTACTAGTTGGAGCGCAAGGAACAGGGAAATCGCTCACTGCAAAATCAATTTCTAAGAGTTGGTCAATGCCACTGCTTAGGTTAGATGTTGGAAGACTATTTTCTAGCCTTGTTGGTTCAAGCGAGGCAAGAACAAGAGAAACAATATCTAGAGCTGAGGCCATGTCTCCTTGTATTCTATGGATCGATGAAATTGACAAGGGCTTTGGTGGCGATGCTAGAAGTGATGGAGGAACGAGTCAAAGGGTTTTGGCAAGTTTACTAACTTGGATGGCTGAAAAAGAATCCGCCGTATTTGTCATAGCTACTGCTAATGCCATAGATAAGCTTCCTGCTGAATTATTAAGGAAAGGTAGATTTGATGAGATATTTTTTCTTGATTTACCAAATTCTGAAGAAAGATTAAGTATTCTGGATTTGCACTTAAAAAAAAGAAGGCCAAGTTACAGTTTTCCTCTTTCCAGCATCATAGACAGAACAAATGGATTCTCCGGCGCAGAACTTGAACAAGCAGTAATAGAGGGGATGCATATTTCATTCGCTGAAAATAGAGAACTTATGGAGAAAGATTTAATAAAGGCAGTTTCTGAGTTAGTTCCCTTATCTAGAACAGCTAAGGAGCAAATAAATTTACTAAAAGAATGGTCATCTACAGGGCGTGCTCGATCTGCATCGTAGTTAAAATTTTTATTTTAAAAAACTCCGTAAGTTAGGAATCATTAATTTAGTTAATTTTTAGTCAAAAATCCCTAATATTGAATTTAGATTAATTATTTTAATTAAGGTATAAAAAAAAATAGTGTTAGATCAAAAATTAATAAGAGAAAATCCAACTTCAGTTGAACAGGGTTTATCCCTAAGAGGAAAAGTTTTTAATATTTCTCAAATACAAGAATTAACTCTTCAAAAAAAAGAAATTGATATAGAAATATCCAGTCTCCAATCTGAGAGTAAAAAGTTAAGTAAATTGATTGGTCAAGAAATCAGCAAATCTAAAAACAATGATTCTCCAGAAGTAAATAATTTAAAGAAAAAAGGGAATGAATACAGAACCAAAATTTCAGAATTTGAGGAGAAAAAAAGAAACTTAGATAAAAATATAGTTTCTGAAATTTCTAATTTACCAAATTTACCTAGCAAAGATGCTCCTATTGGACAAGATGAAAGTCATAATGTCCAAGTAAAAACTTGGGGAGATCCGTTAGTAGAAGAAAATCTAAAATCTCACTGGGAAATAGGCGAAAGTCTTAATCTTTTTGACTCTGTCAAATCAACTAAAATATCAAAAAGTCGTTTTATTACACTTATTGGTAATGGGGCCAGATTAGAGAGGGCATTAATAAATTTTATGCTCGACATGCATACTAACAATGGGTATTTAGAGTTAATGCCTCCAGCTTTAGTGAATTCAGAAAGTCTCACCGGATCTGGTCAATTACCTAAATTTTCAAATGAAAGTTTTAAGTGTTCTAATGACGACCTATGGCTTTCTCCCACTGCTGAGGTTCCACTCACTGCTTTTCATAGAAATGATATTATTGATTCCAAGCTATTACCCCTTAAATATGTTGCATATAGCCCATGTTTTAGGAGAGAAGCTGGAAGTTATGGAAGGGATACTAAAGGTTTAATAAGACTTCATCAATTTAACAAAGTTGAACTATATTGGTTTTGTGATCCAAGCAAATCTATTGAGGCTCATAAAAAGATCACTTCAGATGCAGAAAGTATTTTAAAAAAGCTTAATCTACCTTACAGATTAGTTGATATTTGTACTGGAGACTTAGGTTTTTCTTCAAGCAGAACTTTTGATCTTGAAGTCTGGCTACCGAGTAGTAAATGTTATAGAGAAATTTCAAGTTGTAGTAATTGTTTAGACTTTCAAGCCCGCCGATCAGCAATAAGAGCAAAAATTGATAAAAAAAATACATATCTGCATACTCTAAATGGTAGTGGGCTTGCGATTGGAAGAACTATGGCTGCTATTCTTGAGAATGGCCAACAAAAGGATGGGAGCGTAAAAATTCCAGATGCTTTAGTTCCATATTTTGGATCAAATATCTTAAAAACTGCTTAATATATTTAAATGAACGTTTTAACCTCAATTACTGTTCTGGGATTTCTCATCTTTTTTCATGAGATGGGACACTTTCTTGCTGCAATTTTACAAGGGATCTATGTTGATGGATTTTCGATTGGTTTTGGACCATCAATAATTCAAAAAAAATATAACAACATAACCTATTCACTTAGAGCATTCCCATTAGGGGGCTTCGTTTCCTTCCCTGATGAAGAAATAAATAATATTGACCCTAAAGATCCAAATCTTTTAAAAAATAGGCCAGTTATTCAAAGAGTAATTGTTATATCCGCTGGGGTATTTGCGAACTTAATTCTTGCATACACTATCTTAATTTTAAATGTAACTACTATTGGAATTCCACTTGATCCCGAGCCTGGTATTTTAGTTTTAGCTACTCAGCCTGAGAAGTCCGCTTCTCTTGCTGGATTACAAGCAGGGGATAAAATTTTAAAAATTGAAAGCAATACTTTAGGAGTTGGCGATCAAGCAGTTTCTGCTTTAGTAAAAGAGATTCAAAATTCATCAGAGAAGCCAATTTCGATAACAATTGATAGAGATGGAGTTCTGAAAGATTTAACTTTGGTACCCAAAAATATAGATGGAAAGGGTACGATAGGAGCTCAATTACAACCAAATATAAAAAAAGAAACTAAAAAGACAAAAAACATATTCGAATTATTTAAATACACCAATAATGAGTTTTCATCTCTATTGGTAAAAACAATACAAGGTTATAAAGGATTAATTACAAATTTCTCTTCAACAGCCAAGCAATTAAGTGGGCCAGTCAAAATCGTTGAAATTGGTGCTCAATTATCACAACAAGGAGGAACTGGAATATTATTATTTGCCGCACTAATTTCTATAAATTTAGCAGTTCTCAACTCTCTACCTCTACCACTACTAGATGGTGGACAACTTGTTTTTACTTTGATTGAAGGTTTTAGGGGAAAACCAGTACCGGTTAAGGTACAAATGTTTGTTACTCAATCAAGTTTCTTTCTTTTAGTTGGACTTAGTGTGCTCCTTATAATAAGGGATACTAGTCAACTTTTAATAGTACAAAGATTATTAAACCAATAAATAAATTTTAAAAATTGTTATCCAAGCTGTTAATATAGACAAAAGTTTAAACAATTTACTAGATGGCTAAAAAGTCCATGATTGCGAGAGAAGTCAAACGCAAAAAGCTTGTACTGAAATATGCTGCTAAAAGAAAAGCATTATTAGATGAATTCAATGCTGCTAAAGACCCAATGGAAAGATTAGAAATACATCGAAAGATACAGGGACTACCAAGAAACTCTGCTCCAAATAGAGTTAGGAATAGATGTTGGGCCACTGGTAAACCAAGAGGAGTCTACAGAGACTTTGGCCTTTGCAGGAATCAGTTGAGAAAAAGAGCTCATAATGGTGAGCTTCCTGGAGTAGTTAAATCCAGTTGGTAATACAAGTCAGTTTTTTTGTAATCTAATTTCTACCGTAAAATACATAATTAAACAAAATAAAATTCATTTTTTGGAACAATTTTAAAAATTTTTATAGCTTATCTAAATAATTTACTCAATATGTCCCTATAAAATGTAAGAATAAATTATGTATAGATTTATAATTTAAAAAGTGGAAGGACAAAATAAGTCGATCACGTTTGACGGACGAGAGATACGACTAACTACAGGACTATATGCTCCTCAAGCAAATGGATCAGTAATGATTGAGTGCGGTGACACATCTTTATTAGTTACAGCAACAAAAACTACAAAAAAAGATCCTTCAGACTTTCTACCTCTGATATGCGACTATGAGGAGAAACTATATGCTGCAGGAAGAATTCCTGGTGGTTTTATGAGGAGAGAAGGCCGCCCTCCTGAAAGAGCAACATTAATCGCAAGATTGATTGACAGGCCAATGAGGCCACTTTTTCCGTCATGGATGAGAGACGAAATACAAATTGTTGCTTCTTGTCTTTCACTAGATGAAAGAGTTCCAGCAGATGTCTTAGCTGTTACTGGGGCTTCAATAGCAACTTTACTTGGAGAGATTCCGTTCTATGGGCCAATGGCTGCTGTTAGAGTTGGTCTAATAGGAGATGATTTCATCCTAAATCCAAGTTATAGAGAAATAGAGAGAGGAGATTTAGACATCGTTGTTGCAGGTTCACCTGAAGGGATTGTCATGATTGAGGCAGGTGCTAATCAGTTATCTGAGCAAGATACTATCGAAGCTATAGATTTTGGTTATGAAGCGGTTACTGAACTTATTAAATCGCAAGAAGATTTACTAAAAGATTTGGGAATAAAACAGATTAAGCCATCTGCTCCTGAAGAAGATAAAACACTACCCTCTTATCTAGAGAAAAGTTGTACAAAACCAATTGAGTTAGTTTTAAAGAAATTTGATCTCTCAAAGGAAGAAAGAGATCTTGAACTCGAAAAAATAAAAGTTGAGACTCAAGATAAAATTGATTCTTTGAAAGAGGGTAACCAACTAAAAGTTCTTCTTTCAGAGAATGAAAAGTTATTAAGTTCTGACTTTAAAAAATTAACAAAAAAATTAATGAGGTCGCAAATCATAAATGATGGGAAAAGAGTTGACGGAAGAGATCTTGACGAAGTAAGAAAAATATCAGCTTCTGCAGGAATACTTCCAAAAAGAGTTCATGGCTCTGCATTATTCCAAAGAGGTTTAACACAAGTTTTATCTACAACCACATTAGGTACTCCAAGTGATGCTCAAGAAATGGATGACTTAAATCCAAGCACTGAAAAAACTTATCTACATCACTACAATTTTCCTCCTTTTTCAGTTGGTGAAACAAGACCAATGAGAACTCCTGGGAGAAGGGAAATTGGCCATGGTGCACTTGCAGAGAGAGCAATAATCCCTGTATTGCCTGGCAAAGAAACATTCCCTTATGTTCTAAGAGTAGTTAGCGAGGTTTTAAGTTCCAACGGATCAACATCAATGGGTTCAGTATGTGGAAGCACTCTTTCATTATTGGATGCAGGGGTTCCTTTGAAAGCTCTTGTAAGTGGCACTGCCATGGGCTTAATCAAAGAAGGTAAAGAAGTACGAATTCTTACAGATATTCAAGGCATTGAAGACTTTCTTGGAGATATGGACTTCAAAGTTGCAGGTACTGATAAGGGTATAACTGCTTTACAAATGGACATGAAAATTACAGGTTTACCAGTTTCTATTATTTCCGATGCAATTAAAAAAGCTCGTCCTGCAAGAGTACATATTTTAGAAAAAATGCAAGCGGCAATAGACAAGCCTCAAGAATCGCTTTCTCCACATGCGCCCCGACTATTGAGCTTTAGAATTGACCCTGAGCTTATAGGCACAGTTATTGGACCCGGTGGAAGAACTATTAAGGGAATCACTGAAAGAACTAATACAAAAATAGACATAGAAGATGGTGGCATTGTCACTATTGCTTCTCATGATGGAGCTGCTGCAGAAGAAGCTCAAAAGATAATAGAAGGATTAACGCGCAAGGTTCATGAAGGTGAGATCTTCTCTGGAGTCGTAACAAGAATAATACCTATAGGTGCTTTCGTAGAAATATTACCAGGCAAAGAAGGAATGGTTCACATTTCTCAGTTATCTGAGGCAAGGGTTGAAAGAGTCGAAGATGTTGTACGTCAAGGAGATGAGGTGACAGTAAGAGTTAGAGAAATTGATAGCAGAGGAAGAATCAATCTTACATTAAGGGGTGTAGGACAAAACAATGGAATGTCTTATCCAGAACCAACCCCTACTCCAGTCGCTCCACTAAATTAAAACTAAAGAGGATAAATTCTATTATCCTCAATAATTTTTTTTATTTCGAGACAAATCCTCCCGTGAGTTTCCCTATTACTTGTTGCGACTATAACACCCCCTTGTTGAAAACTAGTTTGTCCATAAGTTAGTTCTTGATTATCTAAATTTGTAATTGCTCCGCCTGCTGCTTTTAAAATAGATTCTGGTGCAGCAAAATCCCAGTCTTTTGGTGAGCTTTTCCCCGGTAAACTTAGACAAATATAGATATCACTTTCTCCTCTAACTATAGATGCAATTTTGCAGCCAATGCTTCCCATAATTTCGACTTTGCGGAAATTAATTTTTTGAATTAAATTTCTTAAAATCTCATTCCCATGATTTTTACTTGTGACTAAAGTCATTTCTTTGAGATTCATATTTTTTAAGAGATTTGGTTTAAATTGTGTACCATCTCTTTTTTCACACCATGTTTTTTTTCCATCTGCAATCCATAATTGATTTTTTTCTGGAATCAAAACGAACCCAATACATGGTTTTTGTTTAAAGTTCAATGCCAAATGCATTGCATAGTTTCCTGTTCCCTGGATGTAATCTTTCGTTCCATCAAGAGGATCAAGAACCCAAACCCAATCATTCTTAGAAAAAAATGTTTTTGAAGTTTTAACATTTTCTTCACTCAAAATATCCCAGTTTATATTTTTATATTTTTCATTTATACTTTTAATAATTATTTCATTAACTTTTAAATCAGCTAAAGTTACAGGATCGTCTTCATTATCATTCTTTAGTATATTTTTTTTATCATCCGAATTTTCTAACAATTTAGAGTAATAAAGCAAAATATCTGCTGCTTGCCAGCTGAAAATTCTTATATCATCGATAAGATTATTAATATCTACACCAGAAGGTAATTTAATCATTAAATGAATAATAATTCCTCATTATCCCATAGAAAAGAAGAACCCGAAAATGGCGTTTTGTATATAGTTGGAACGCCAATTGGTAATTTAAATGATATTTCCCAAAGAGCATTAAATATTCTTAAAAAAGTTTCTTTGGTTGCTTGTGAAGATACAAGACAAACAAAAAAATTAATGAACAAGTTTAATATTTCAAATAAACTTATAAGTTTTAATAAACATAATTCTCCAAGTAAAATTCCAAATATTGTAAAAGATCTTAAAAAAGGAAAATCTATAGCAATCGTAAGTGATGCTGGTTTGCCTGGAATTTGCGATCCAGGAGAATATATCACTAAGTTTGTAAAATCAGAAGGATTAGATATAGTATGCATCCCTGGAGCATGTGCTGCATTAACAGCACTTGTTTCAAGTGGATTACCCTCTTCAAGTTTTGTATTTGAAGGCTTTCTTCCTAGAAAGAGAATTGACAAAGAAAAAATTCTTTTAGAAATTAGTAAAAATGAAAAGACAACTATTATTTACGAATCACCTAAACGACTTAAAAAATTATTAAAGGAATTACTTGAATTTTGTGGAGGTGATCGTGAAATAATCGTAGCTAGAGAATTAACAAAGAAATTTGAAGAACATGTTGGAAATAATATTAATGAAGTAATAGAATACTTTGATAGTGAGAATGTAATTGGAGAGATAACAATCGTTTTAAAAGGAATAAACAAAAATAGAGATTTGAAAGTTGATAAATTTAGTATGAAAAAAGATCTTAACGATTTAATAAATGCGGGTTTAAGTTTGTCAGCAGCATCTAAATACTTAGCCAAGAAAAATGGAGTAAAGAAAAGCGAAATTTATAATTTGATTTAAGATTTAAGATAGAGTACTAAATAATATGAGTTTCTTAATAAAAAAACTTTTCTTAGCATTAATTTTCAACTCTTGTTTATTTATAGTCTTATTTATTGGAATACAAAATAGTTCAAATAAGAACAAAGTAGACCTATTAATAGATGAAACAATTGAACTTCCAATAAGTTTTATAGTAGGTTCAAGTTTTATATTAGGTTCTATTTTTGGAAGCTTTCTAATTCTCGATATGGATAATAAATAAAAACTGATCAAAGAGCTATTAAATTTTCAGCACAAACAATTCTTGAAATTCCCTTATCAAGTAGAACAGGAGCTGCGATTCTAAAAACATCAGTATTTGGGACCTTAAGTACCTTTTGATCCTTATTACAAGATTTTTTAGCTAGATTCAAATCAAAAAATATTTCTATAGTTTTTCTATTTAAATCATCTTTAGGTAAGAATTCCCACTCTGGGAAATCTTTTAATAATTTTATTTCTAACTCAATTTTTTTATCTACAACCATATATACAACTTTTGGGAAATCAATCTCGGATATTGAAATAGATGATAAATCTTTCTGTTTTGAATTATCAATCTCGCAATCAATTGGTGCTAACTCAACAAAAAAAGGTGCATCGGTAAATTTTTCCTGATTTGAGTTTAATTCATTGATAGTTTTTTCTTGATTTAATGTTTTGTTTAATGAAACATCATCTCTATTTTCAATTAACTTTGGTTTATCAGTTTTCGCCTTTTTGATCCCATTAAATTTCTTATTTTTAAGATTAAAAGTTTTTACTTTAAGAAATTCTTCATTACCCAATAAAGATTTTAATTGCCTTGTTATGGTGGCTATGGTGAAATTATAAATTTTAGAGATATCTTTTATATCCTTACCTGTTTTAAATAAGTTTAAAATTTCCTTTTTTTGGGATTCATTAACTTTTCTAGACACTAAAATCTTTTAAAAATTTATAATATATAATAATACACCTTATAAAAAATATAAACTTTTTTAGATTATTCCCTTGATTTAGAAAATTTATTAAATAACAAAAACATAATTTAACTCATAAAATATTTTGTAATTTAAAATTATAGTTTGGTAAACAGCATAAATAATTTCAAATCTGCAGCATAAATAATACCAGAAATTTTTTTTGAGGAATATTGAGGAATTGTTTTAATAAAAATATTTATTCTTTGTAATTCTTTTTCAATAAGAACTAATTAGATCTATGAAAAGGTTATTCTAAAAATATGTTCTAGTTTTTTCAGCAAAGTGCGGATTTATATCCATAAAATTAATTTCTGAAAAAATAATTACCTTGATTTATTTTAAATCCTTAGCAGGGTTAGTTTGGTAAAGATTTTTCTATTTAGTATTTATAAAAACTTATATTTGATTTAAATTAATAAACTTGATTGATTAACGAATTAGAAAAAATACTAAACTTTTTTTCTTTTAAAAGATTTTAATAAAATCCTTTTTCTATTATATTTTTTTATCATAGGATATCCTTAGGTTCGTGTACTGAAACTATGGATCCATTTTCAATAGAAATTATTTTATCACAATTTTTTAATGTACTATGCCTATGAGCTATTGATATTATTGTAATATTTTTACTAATATTATCGATGCATTTCATTAGTGATAATTCGGTTTTATTATCTAATGCACTAGTAGCCTCATCAAAAATTATAATTTCTGATTCTTTATATAAAGCCCGTGCTATTCCTATTCGTTGGCGTTGACCTCCACTTAATTTAATACCTCTTTCTCCAATTACCGTAGAATAGCCATTCTCTAAAGATTCAATAAATTCATGAATTTGTGCTTTTTTTGCAGCTTCTTTAACTTTGCTAAAAGAAATTAAATTATCTTCAATACCAAATGCAATGTTTTCTTTTATAGTGCCATCAGTTAAAAATATATTTTGTGGAACATGAGAAATATTATTCATCCATCTTTGGATCCTATCTGGATAATCACGATGATGAATATCTTTACCATCAACATATATTTTACCCAGTGAAGGTTTTAATAATCCCATTATCAAATCAGCAGTAGTGGTTTTGCCACTCCCAGTTTTTCCAATAATGCCTATTTTTTGACCTTTGAAAATTTCGAAATTTAAATTTGAAATAATACTTCTACCTTGATTATTATAGTTGAAATATATTGAATCCAATCTGATTGATTTTTTGAATAAAATTGGTTCGTTTCTTGTTTTTGTTTTATTTATTACTTTCAAATCTAACATTTTCAGGACATATTCTATATCTGCTGTAGAAGCTCTTAAATTGGCCCATGAAGAATAAACCCTTTGAATATTAGGCAATAACCTTTGCAGTCCAAGTGCAAAACTGCCAAGCAAAACTAATATTGAACTATTATCGATATTTTCATTTTTAAAAGTTAATAAGCATACAAAAGCTATTAAAACCAAAATAATGCACTCAATAGCATATCTTGGAAATTCTGCTATAAATTCATTTTTAGCACTATTTTTTCTGATAATATTATCAAAATCCTTAATTTGATTAACATAAATATTTTGATTAGATTCCAATAGAATACTTCTAATAGAGCCAAGGCTTTCTTGTATTAATTTTATTTTTTTTCCTGAAGCCAAAGCAATTTTTTTGCTATTAGTTGTTATCCTTCTATTTAAATTTTTACCTATAAAAAAATATATTAAAGAAAGTATTGAAATTAATATAAATGTTAATTTTGGATTTATAAAAATTATTCCTATAGAAATTAAAATAGAAAGTATTACATTAGATACTAAATTTAGTGCACTTGTAATACCTCTTACTGCATCACCAATATATTTAGTATTTGCAGCGATTATTTCGCTTGAGTTTGTATTAATGTGATAAAAATATTCCTGATAAATTATATTAGAGAAAATTTTAATATTTAAATCAGTACCTATTAATGCGGCGATCTTAAGGTTCATACTTATATTTAACAATCTTAGAAATGTTGATAAAATAATGCTTATGACAAAAAAAACTAATATGTAAAAATAAATTTCTTCATTAAGTGGAATGGATAAAAGCTTTGATAAAAATATTGATATTTTATAATTTGATAAAGTATTCGGGGAACTTATTACTGCTAAAAATGGTAGTAAAGAGCTAATAGTTAATAATTCAGATAATCCACTAATTAGTGAAAGAAAAATAATACCAAAAATTTGTTTTTTTCTTTTTTTTGAGAGGTAACTCCAGAAACCTAATATACTTAAATCGGAATTAAACATTTACTCTATTAATCAAATAACCTATTACTTTTAAATAGTTTAATTTAACTAATATAACCATATGTAAATAAAAAATCTTTTCTTATTAAATTATTAGGTAAAGTTTATAACTTAATGATTCATGCTGGTTGCATTGAAAAACATACTTATTAATAATGTCTATTAGAGAAACTGTTTGTATTATTCCTGCAAGGAGCGGAAGTAAAAGAATAAAAAATAAAAATATAAAGCCTTTTAAAGGCAAACCCATGATCGAAAGAGCAATTGAGATCGCTAAATTGAGTAAACTATTTGATGACATAATTGTCACAACAAATGACCCTGAAACTTCTCGAATTGCTTTAAATGCAGGTGCTTCAGTGCCATTCATGAGACCTGAAAATTTATCAGATGATTTTACAGGAACCTCTGCTGTAATAATTCATGCCATAAAACAGATAGAAAAAAATAATAAAAACTATAGTTACGTCTGCTGTATTTATCCATGTACCCCTTTTTTAGAGGTTGAAGACTTGCAAATAACTTTTAATATGCTTGTTAATGGCAATAAAAAATTTGTATATCCCATAAGTAAATATGAAACTCCAATTCAAAGGGCTTTAGAGAGGAATGAAGATGGTAGTGTTAATTTAATAAATCCTAAACATTTTTCTACTCGAACTCAAGATCTTGAGCCAAGATATTTTGATAGTGGCTCTTTTTACTGGGGACAAAAGTCTGCATGGTTAAACAATTTGAATATTCTTGCTGAAGGAAATACTTATATAGTTCCATCTTGGAGGACAATTGATATAGATACAGAAGATGACTGGAAAAGAGCTGAAATAATATCAGATGTGATAAAAAATATAATTTGACAAAAATTATAATTAATCAATTTTTTATATAAAATTCGAAATAAATATTTAATTAATTATGAAGAAAATATTATTTCTAGATCTTGATTTCGATTTACTTAACAAAAATCTGATTAGTTGAAAGATTTTAATTTTCTAAATATCAGGAATAAATGATCTATTGCCGTAATAAAGAATATTTGATATTGAATTTTATATTAAAACCTTCAATTAATTTAATTTTTTGGAAATTTATTTATCGCTTAATAGTTCGATTATTCCAATGGGGGTATTTATAAAAGAAACTAATCTGTTTTGAAATAGTAAAGCAGGCGTAGGTTTAACTATAACAAATCCGCCACTTTTTTTTAATTGATTTATTTTTGCATTAATATCATCTACTTCGTAGCAGAAATGATAGAGTGTTATTCCTTTCTTAATCAAGGAATTGACAACTGGTCCTTCAACAAGTTCTATTGCTATTCCATTATTAATTTCTAAAAGCTTCAAATTTGCATTTAAATTTGGATCCCAAATGGGACCTAATGAATTTATTACGTCATGAGTATTTCTTACAAATTCGTCTGCCTTTTTAATATTTTTTGTAGCTATACCTAAGTGATTTAATTTCAATTTTTTAAGGACCTTAAACTTCAATAATAATCTTAAAAGAAAATTGAAATCAAATATTTAAAAATTTAATACAAAAAAAAATTTCATTGACAATCAATAGGAAATTTAGAATTTATAAAGTTGGTTTAAAAAATAAATTTTTTATTTTAAATTTTGATCTTTATTTAAAGAATTTAGTTGAATGTTATATTTTATAAAATATTCATAAATTATTTCTATATAAAACAATGAAAGATCTTAATAAAGATTTATCCTTAACAATTAATGATTTTGCAAAATTGACTTCCAAATCTCCAATAGCAATACATTTAAATCCATCAGGATTAATAAGATTGGGCAATAATAATAAAAATCGTTTTGAAGTCTTTAGGAAGTTTATTCTTTCTGTTGAAAATCTTGGTGGAAATATTTTAATTCCTACTTTTTCCTATTCTTTCGTAGATAAAGAATCAATTTTTGATGTTTATAATACACCTTCTAAATTAGAAAATATTTCAGAAAATCTAAGAAAATTAAATCCAGAGAAAAGGAGTTTTGATCCAATGTTTTCATATTTAATGTATGGAAATTTTTTTGATAAAAGACATAAAGAAGTGCATGATTTTGATACTTTTGGAGATGGTGGTTTAATTGATGATATTTTCAAAGCAAACGGATACTTATGTGCAATAGGAGGCGTTTTAGAACATTTAACAGAGCTTCATTATATTGAAAAAATGTTAGGTATTAATTATCGTATGGACAAAAAATTTTACGGAAAGACTATAGATTTACAAGGCTTATCTCATAATCAAGCAATTACTTTCTTTTGCAGAGATCTTGATTCAGATTATAGTTCTTCATTTTTAAAATTTAAAAATGATATAAGATCTTCAAATTCCCTTATTAATATTTATGTACAAGGTTATAGAATGCGTTTAGAAGCTATAAGATTTAGGGATTGCTTCGACTTTTTGAAATTCCAAATATCTAATAACTCGAAATATTGTTGGAGTGTAGAATAGTTTTTATTTGTTTAATTAATGTATAAATATTTATATTCTAAGCTTAATAGATATGCTAATATTGCACATCTTATAAATAAAGACAAAATAACTCTTAATAATGGTAATTGTAAGCAATGATAAATAAAAATTTTAGTGAAATCATTTCAGAGAATAAGAAACTTAAGACAAAACTAAAAAATAATAAGATACCTATTTATAAGATTGGAATACTATCGAACATTATGATTCACCAGTCAAAAGATATAGGGGAGTACTTACTTCGCAAAAAGGAAATTTTAGCTGAAATTAAATTTGGTGATTACGATAACATTTGTCAAAATAGTAAGAATTTTTGCGATCAGAATTCAATTATAATTTTTTGGGAATTATGCAATATTATTGATGGTCTCCAATATAAAATTAATAACTTAAGCCTTTCTAAAATTGATGATTTAATAGATAAGGTAAATAAGGAAATGAATATTACATTTGAAAATTTAAAAAAAGTTCCCATAGTTATTGTTAATAAGTTCTCATCATTAATTTTTTCTCATCATAATTTAGATTCGCATCCTTTAAAAAAAATAGAAGTTGTTTTAAATAAAATGCTTGAAGATTTAACTATAGTCTATCCTAATTTAAAAATTATTGATATTGATAAAATTATTGCCAAAGATGGTATTGATAACTCTATTGATCTTAGGTTTTATTATTCTTCAAAAACTTTATATAATATAAAATTCATAAAAAATTATTTTTTAACTATCTTTCCTCTTTTTTTAGCTCCAAATGGTAAAACAAAAAAGGCTCTTATTCTTGATTGTGATAATACTCTTTGGAAAGGAATTTTAAGTGAAGATGGTTTCTCAAATATTGAAATTTTTGATGAAATTCAATTTCTAATAAAGGAAATTTCAAAAAAAGGGGTTCTCTTAGGTTTATGTAGTAAAAATAATTATGAAGATATTGATCATGTTTTAAAATATCACAAAGATATGATTTTAAAAGATGAAGATTTTGTAATTAAAAAGATAAATTGGAATGATAAGGTATCAAATCTTGTAGAGATATCAAAAGAACTTAATATTAATTTTGATAGTATTGTTTTTGTGGATGATTCAGATTTTGAAATAAATTTAATTAGACAAGAATTACCTATGGTACATGTATTGCAAGTTCCTAAAAAGACTTATTTATATCCAATGATGTTTAGGGAATTAGAAAATCTTTTTTATAATTCATACAAAACAACTGAAGATAAAATGAGACTTGATATGTATAAAGCAAATATAAAAAGATTAAATCTTCAAAATAAAATTAATAATTTAGATGAATATTTAATGAATCTGAAATTGGAAATTAAATATTATTTGAATGATAAAAAACTCATAAAGCGGATAGCACAATTAACCAATAAAACAAATCAATTTAATTTAACTACTAAGCGATATTCAGAAAATGATATTTCTTTATTTATTAAAGAACAAAAATTCTTTGTGATTGCTATAGGTTTAAACGATAAGTTTGGCGAAAATGGAATAGTAGGTTTAGCTATTATCAAGGTGGAGGAAAAGATGGCAGAAATTGATACTCTGTTGATGAGTTGCAGAATATTAGGGAGAAAAATAGAATTCAAATTTATGGATATAATTATTGATTTTTTAAAACAAAAAGGCATTAAATGTGTTTTTGCAGAATATAAAGAAACTTCAAAGAATAATCAGGTAAAGGATTTATACACTGTTTTTGGATTTAAAAAAATTAATAATGGCAAGGAATTAAGAAAATATAAACTATATTTAGATGAATATAATCCCTCTAAAATAGAATTTATAAAAGTTTCATTTCAAAATTAAAAATTATGTTAGATATTGAAAAAAGAATCATATTTATAATGTCCGAAGTATTTGATATTAATAAAGATTTGATAAAGAATGATTCTTCAACTAATAATTTAGTGGAATGGGATTCAATGAATCATATGAATTTAATAGTTGCATTGGAGGAGGAATTTAAATGTGAATTTGATGAAGATGATATTGAAATTATGGTTAGTTTTGAAACTGTGAAAACAATAATAGATAATAAACTATCATTAAGGAATTGAAAATTTGAACCTGATTAGAAAATATAATGTCATAGTAATCTAAAGAAATTTATATTAATCCTCATAATACATTCCATATGTATGTATTTCTATCTAAAAAAAGAATTTAACCCCATTTATTACCTTAATATAAAAATTTTATGACTCAATATTTATGTAAAGAGGATTTATCAGCTGGTAAGGATATGCTTTTATTAGCTAAAGAATTATTCCCTCTTAATAGATCATTAATGGGACCAGATATTAGAAAATCATATAAAAAGTTTAGAGAAAAACATGAAGAGTTTAAAAAAATCGAATTTAATACAGGTGAAAAAGTATTTGATTGGACAGTCCCAAAGGAGTGGATTATAAAAGATGCTTTTATTGAGCATGAGAGTGGCAAAAGATATGCTTTATTTTCAGATAATAATTTACATCTGATGAGTTACTCTGCTCCAGTAGATAAATTTTTAACTAAAGATCAACTTCTCAAAAAGATTCATACTCATCCATTAGATAAATCAGCCATCCCTTATGTTACTTCTTACTATAAGGAGGATTGGGCCTTTTGCATGTCTAGTAATCAAGTTGAAGCTCTACCTCAAGGCAATTTTAGAGTATTTATTGATTCAAAATTTATAGATGGAAAACTTTGTCTTCAAGAAGCTTTAATTAAAGGGGCATCAGATAAAGAAATATTTTTTTCTACAAATTTATGTCATCCTTCAATGGCTAACAATGAGCTTAGCGGACCAGTTCTTTTAAATAAAATAATGGATTATGTAAAGTCATTACCAGAAAAATATTATTCATATAGATTTATTCTTTTACCTGAGACTATTGGCTCAATAGCTTATCTTTCATTGAGAAAAGATCATTTAAAAAATAATGTTGTTTGTGGTTATAACTTATCTTGTGTTGGTGATGAGAGAGCTTATTCACATGTTGAATCAAGACTTGGCAATAATCTTTCAGATCTTGCTTTGTCTTCCGCTTTAATTGATCTTGACAATGTAATTAATTACTCTTATTTGGGTAGAGGATCTGACGAAAGGCAATATTGTGCTCCAGGGATTGACTTACCTATTTGTACTTTCTGTAGATCAAAATTTGGTGAATATGATGAGTATCATTCCAGCAAAGATAATTTTGATGTTGTAACAGAAGAAGGTTTAGCAGGTTCTTTTAGAGTTATGAAATCAATTATAAGAGCCCTAGAATTTGGAATTTACCCTAAAGTAAATGTATTTTGCGAACCTCAGTTGGGTAAACGAGGGCTTTATCCTAATACTTCCAAGCTTTACAAAGATATACACCCTGCAAGATTTAGAATGAATATTATTGCTTATTGTGATGGCAAACTAAGTATTTTTGATATTGCAAAATTATTAAAAACCAATCTAAGCTTGATTTTAGATGAGCTTTTAATCCTTGCTCGTGAAAATCTAATAACTATTAATAGATAAATAAAATTAATATACAAATAAAAAATTACAGATTCATAATCTCTTAGGAATTGAACTATTCTTGGTTTGATAGTTTAGGTTTAGAAGCACCTTAAAAATAAATTTTTAGAGATAAGGAAAATTTTTTTTTGCTGCAAATCCATCTTATGGATAAATTAAATTGAATATAGAGTATTTTTTTTCTTGGCTAAATTATTAGCTTTTCAAAGAAGATTTTAATGTTTATTATAGGCCTGATTTGGCATATAAATCTAATGTGACATAGCTAAGCTGGTAGAGTACCTGGATGGTATAGATAGGATATGCGGTTCGAGTCAGCTTAGCTCAATCAAGATTTTCGCTATTTATAGCAATTAGTTAGGTCAATAATCCTAAATAATCCGTATAGGATAATAATGGATGAATATGGATAATTATGTATCCTATGCGAGCTTCACTGCGAGCCGCAACCCTTGAAAATATTTTTTTTTAGGATATTTAGGTGAATGTAATTCTTACAGGCCATATCAAAGCTGATACGGGTGTGGATATTGAATATTACTAGAAAAGAAATGAAATTTAATTAAGAATAAAATTTGACATATATTATATTTAATCAATTTTTAATATAAACTTTAAGAGAAATATTTAATATGTTTTGACAAAAATATTATTTGTAGATCTTGATTTTGATGTAATTGATAAAAGTCTTTTAATAGAAGATATCAAACAATCTTTATTTGTAAATAGACAAGATATTGAAAAAATTATTGAAAAAAATAATTGTTCAGAAATTTCTTTAGATTTCTCTACTCTTTATAAAAATTCTGGTTTATTGGCAAAGTTTAAAAGTATTTTAAATTATGGATACTCAAGATATTCCCGTTTCGCAAAATATGACATCAAAGATATACCTTCAATATTTCAAAAATTATTAAACATTGCTTTTTATCTTAAAAAAGAGAAAATTTCCAAAATTGTTTTTGCAAATATTCCTCATGAACTGCCTGAATATTTAATATGTATAACCGCTAGTTTGCTAAGTATTGAAACATTAAGTTTTTATCAGGTTTGCGGATATTTAAATGAATTTTCAAGTGTACATCAAAATGCAATTATTAATGAGAATTTACTATACAATTTCGAATTAGATGCTAAAAATAAAATAGCGGAATTAATAGATTATTATCTTTCAGGTAAATTTTCAAAACCTTTTTATCTCCCTCAAAATAATAAACTTCAAAATCAAACTCAATTAAAAAACATAATTGACTCTTATAAATTTATTCTAAAAAGTATTAAAAGGTTAAGTTTTTCTGAATTTAGTCATTCTTTTGGAAGAATGATTTTAAATATTAAATCGTTATCTTATTATAAGAAATCATTTATTCCAGATTCAATTAAAGAAATTAAAGAAGATTATATTTATTTACCTTTACAAAATGAACCAGAACTAGCATCTGCAGTTTTTCATGATAATCAAATCATAACATCTTTTGAAATTATTCTTGCAGCAAGGGAAAAATTTGATAATTCAATACAAATTGTTTGTAAAGAAAACCCTGCTCAACTGCTTTTTAATAGAAGTCCATCTTTTTTTAAATTAATTTCAAGTCTCGAAAATGTATTATATCTTCAAGAAGGATCTCATGATTATTTAATTAAAAATTGTTTAGCATTAGTATTAGGAAGAGGAACTCCAGGATATGAAGGATTAATTCTAGAAAAACCTATTTTTGGTTTAGCAGAAAATTGGTATTATGGAGATCTTATAAAAAACTTATTCTCAGAAGATAAATTTTCATATATTGATATTATGAATTTACAGATTCCTGATAAGGAAAATATTATCAGTTCCTTATCAAAAAATTTGCATAATATAATTATGAAATCTGCTTCTGTGAATTCTATAAACGATTTTAATATTAATAAAAATACTAGAAAATTTAGTAAAATTTTAAATTTATGGCTTAACAAATTACAAAAAATAAATTAGAAAATAATCGAAGATAAGTTTAGAACAAACGAATTAGATAATAGCAGAATTAAAAGAAGCTTTTTTAAGACTAAAAATTGAAAGAATATTAAAATCTTTAAATACTAAACCCATTCAAATAAAAGCAGAAGAGCAAATGAAAATTGAATAAAATTATATATTAATAATCAATTTCTAAGAAAAAATAATTTTATAAATATATATAGTATTTATTTTTAAAGATTTACTGGTTAGGTGGTACTGGGTTGATATAAAATAGAAAGGTCATAAATCGAACTGTTAACAGTGTAATTTATTTCAAGGTTTTTCAACGATTTGTTATCAGAATCACCAAATTACTGAAAAACCCCTAGCTTCCTTAGCTCAGCTGGATAGAGCAACTGCCTTCTAAGCAGTGGGCCGCAGGTTCGAATCCTGCAGGAAGCGTAAAATTTATAAATATTTTGAAACCTTACATTTCAAAAGAATTAGGACAAATATCTTTTTATTTAGGTGGATTTTTTCTTGTATCTGCTTTACCCATTAGTGCTTTATTTTTTTTGGTTTCTATCTTCATTGCCTTTTTTAATAAAAATAATATCCAATATAACGATAAGTATAATTTAATTATTTTTATAACCGCTTTATTGATGATTTTAAAAAATTTATTTTTCAACTTACCTATAAATTTTTTAGATCAAAATATTAGAGCAAATATGTGGTTAGACCTACTAAATTGGATTCCATTTTTTCTTATATTTATCTCATTTCAACTATATTTAAAAAATACAACTCAAAGAATAAATTTTTCAAGGTTCATAATTGCAGGATCAATTCCATTATTTATTTCTTGCATTTTACAATCTTGGTTTAAATTATATGGACCATTTGAAACCCTAAATGGATTAATAATTTGGTTTCAGAAGCCTGTAGAAGAAAATCACTATGGTATAACAGGACTTTTTAATAACCAAAATTATACTGGATTATGGCTTACTGCCATCCTCCCATTTTTAATTGCAGAAATAAAGTTTACTAAATTCAAATTATTTATATATTTTTTACTTTTTTGTGACGTCTATTTGTTGTTCTTAACTACATCTAAAAATGCCTTTTTGGGTTTGTTGTTAATAATGATAATGTTGTATGGATTAAGATCTAAGATATTTAAAATAATTTCTATAATCTTTTGTTCTTGTTTCTTAGTTTTAAAAATTTTTGATAATATTGATTTTCAAACAATAAATTTCATACCCTTTCAAATCTATGATGAAATTCTATCATTTAACTTTTTCAACTCTTCTAGATTTGAAATTATAAAAATAACTTCATCATTAGTTTCTAAAAGACCTATATGGGGATGGGGTAAATCTTTGTATCCTAATTTATTTATTTCAAATGGAGGAAATTATAATATTGAGCACTCGCATTCAATGCCTTTGGAAATCGCTTTTAACTATGGGATACCTGTATCACTTTTACTTTTAAGCTTAACAACGTTACTTATAATAAAATCCTGGATAAAAATTAATCATTTTAAAATAAAAGATAATACTGATTTTTTTAATAAATGTTGGATATTATCATTAATTACAATAGGAGTAAGCCACTTGAATGACATAACTTATTATGACGGGAAAATAAGTCTCTTAGCCTGGATACTTCTAACTGGATCTAAATGCATCATTAATAATTATAAGGATGATATAAGATTTGAAAAAGAATCTAAAATAGTTTAAGTTTCTAAGAAAATAAAATTAATTATATGATAATTGTTAGTGTAATAGTTCCTTTTTATAATTCATCAAGGACTATAAAATCTACATTAAATTCTATTATCAAGCAAAGTTTTAAAGATTTTGAGTGCATAATTATTAATGATGACTCAAATGATAATTCTTTAGAAATAGTTGAAAATTTTATTGCTCATGATGAAAGATTTAAAGTTTTTAATCAGAGAAAGAAGGGAGTTGTAGCAGCAAGAAATTTAGGTATAAAAAAAAGTAAAGGTAGATTCATTACTTTTCTTGATGCTGATGATTTGTGGCATAAAGATTTCCTCAAAGAATCAATTACTTTCAGAAATAAATTTAATTACCCTTTAGCAATTACTCATACTTCTTATATAAGATTTTCGCAAAATAAAGAAACAATTAATTTGTTTGAAATTAATCCACCAAAAAAAATTTGCTATAAAAACATTTTGAGAAAAAACTTGATCCCTTTACTTACAGTAATGATTGATAGAGAAGTTATTCAAGAGATAAAATTTAAGGAATTAAGACCTGAAGACTATAAACTTTGGATTGATTTAATTTATATTAAAAGAAATGAATCTACATTAATAGATAAGAAATTAGCATTTTACAGAATCTCAGATTACCAGAGATCAAAAAATAAAATAAAATCTCTTTTTAGAATGTATAATTTTTTTCTTAAATTGCCTAATACTAGTTATTTAAAAAGAAAATTAAACATTTTTAAATGGATATTTTTTAACATTCTTCAAAGGTTGTTAATAAAAAAATTGTATAGAAAAGATTATATAGAATATATTAAATTTTTAAGTCAATAAATAGGATCACTCCCTTTTGCTGTGAAGACAACTTTAATAGTTTTGATAAAAATTAAAAAGTCAATAAATAATGATTGATTAAATATATAATAAAGGTCATAACTTAGTTTTAACTTTACACCTTCAATACTCGCGGCATAATTTGCATTTACCTGTGCCCAGCCACTTAAACCCGGTTTTACTAAATATCTAAGCTCATAATTATCTATATTTGTCTTCAAATTAACTTCTAATTCTGGCCTTTCTGGTCTTGGACCAATAAGACTCATATCTCCTTTGAGAACGCATATTAGTTGTGGTATTTCATCAATTCTTGTCTTTCTTAAGAACTTACCTATAAAGGTTATACGCCTATCATTAATTGATACCCATCTTGGTCCAGTTTTTTTTTCAGCATTAAGAATCATAGTTCTAAGTTTATAAATATAAAATTCCTTCCCATCCTTACCAACCCTTTTTTGTTGATAAATAATTGATCCTCTATCATTTATCCAAATTAATATTCCAGATATTAACAAAATTGGTGAGCTTAAAAAAAGTAAAGAAATTGAGAAAAAAATATCTCCAAATCTTTTTAATCTATTATGAAAAGTATTTTGTTTGATCAAATTATATTTCTTTATGAACTTCTCAAAATTGATATATTCATAGGGGATCCTGTTTAAATTTTTTTCAAGCCAATCATCTAATAAATATAAATTCATCTTAAGTCTTGAACTTTGAGTAATCAAATATTTATAATCCGAATCATTAATTATTTTTTTACTAAATAATATCCCATTAAAATCACTGTCTAAATTAGATTTTGAGTTAATCAATTTAATATTATAAGATAGTTCTGAATTTTTATTTTCTAATATTTTTTTCAAATTTTCATATTCAGATAAAGATCCATAAAAGAATAAATTATTATGGGTTTTATTAAATTTTTTAAAATTTCTTTTAATTTTTATTGAAGAAAGTGTCGATAGAATAAATGAGAGAATTAAAAATGGCAATTTTCTCATATAAAGTAGATTATTCTCTTGATTTTCATATAATAAATTTATAATAATTAAATATGTAATAATAAGAATGAATATATAAATCAAGTCTTTAATTATAACTTTCTTAGTTATCTTCGATCCATAAATATTTTGAATTTTATATCTTCCAAAAATATAACTAAGACTTGAATAAAAAATAAATATTATAAAAGCTTCTTTAAACTCTATAAAATAAAAATTATATGCAATATTTGTAATAATTAATGAAGTAAAAATACCAATAAAATCATAAAAAAGTAATGTAGCAATTAATTTTCTTGATTTTAACCAACTATATTTATTTAATATATTAAAAATAGAAATCATCTCTATATAACTATAAAATTTAAATTTGAGTATTTTTTTCAATAATGTAATTCAATACCAAGTTTCCACCAAATCCTTCTTTAAAATATGCAATATTTTTTTCTTTATTTGTAGCTAATTTATTAAATTTATATTCATAAGTTGAACCAATATTAAAGAGATGATCTCCCCTTCTCTTGCTTTCCAATATTGCTTTCCAAATGATTGCATGACTTAAAGGTTTATCAAATAAATCTCTTCTAGATGCAGATGACCCATAATAGCAAATTTTATCTGGACATAAAAAATATGCTGCAGAAACCAATTCTTGATCAAGTCTTGCGGTTATACAAAAAGCCAAATCAAGGGAAATAGCTTCAAACTGCTTCTTCCAAGTATCAATAGATCTTGTTTCTTTTCTAGCCTCTTTTATATGCAAATCTCTAAATTCTTCAATTATATTCCATTTTATATTTGATTTATCATGAATCTCAATTTCCATTGAATTCAATCCCCAATTTATTAAAGAATGATAGCTTTTCCTAATCGCTCTCTTTAAATCATCTTTACTCTGAGAAAGGTCTATAATTCTAGTAGTAGATGGGTTTAATCGAGAATTAGTTTGAGATAATAAAAATTCGCAAAGAATAGGAATTTTACTGTATAAATCAGGTCCTTTTACTTGAATCTTATCTAAGGGCAGTTTTAATAAATCTCGAAAAAAAGATTTAATCTGCTTCTTTTGGCTTAAAGATATATTATTTAAATCAATCGCTAAACATGGCAATTCAAATAAATTAAGTTCAGATTGTAATCCTTTTGAAAATTTTGCTCCTAAAAAAGATGAATATGGAACATCATTATATGTAAAAATACAAGAAAAATCTTCTACTTCATATCCCGAATCAACTGCTCTAATAAAATAATAATCTAATATTGCAGGATGATAAATATATCCTATATTAGGTTGTTGTAATTTTAAAAACTCAAAAAGTTTCCAAAAATTTTTGTAATCATTTCTTTTATATATAATTTTATATCCACTATTCATGACTTGTAATTCCAAAATAAAATAAAAAATATTTTTCTTAATTTAATCATTTCTTTTATTTTCCCTTATTAAATTATTTATCTGATTTATAGTATTTTCCCATTTAAATATTGATCTAAAGTAATTTATATTTTTAAGCGACATTCTTTTATTTGTAAGCTTTAATTCATTTTTAATAAATGGAGGGTTCAATGTTTTTGAATAATTTAATTTAAAAACAGGAGACTCTTGCATAAAATCAATAAATGGAATTATTGGTGAGGTATTTGGCAAAATAACATTGCAACCCATACATAAAGATTCAATATAACTTAAACCATAAGCTTCCCAATCGAAACAATTAAAAGAATAAAGTGATTTTGATAAAACTTCAGCAACATTATTATCATCTAATTTAATAAATGTTTTTATTGAACAATCATAATCTTCTTTAATAGATTTTTGAATAAACTTAAGATGCTTATTTAAATTTGGAACAATAAATGCAAAGCTTAAATTTTTAGTTTCAGATACAATTTGTTGATTTTTAAAAAGATGTATTATTTCTCTTATTTTTGATATCTGTAATTTTTGAGAATTTGGTCTTCCTAAAAATACTAGATGATATTTATAACTATTACTTTTAATAGGAAATTTTATATACTCTTCATTCACACCCCATGGCACAGTTTCTACTTTTTTAGAAAACGCAATTGAATTTACCAGAGTAGAAGTAGGTGAAGGAGATATGCAAAGAACCCATTTATAAAATTTCAATAAAAATTTTATTGTAAACTCATAAATAATTTTTTTAAACATCCTTTTAGGACTCGAAATACCTTCATATATATAAAATCCATGCGTAAAAAAAACGTGCTTTGCTTTGCCAATAAATAAAGGAGAAAAAATAAGCGATAGTCCTGAAAAGAAAACAATCTTAGTAATTGAATTTGATTTATCTCTTAATAAATAATTTATATATTCTTTAATAGAATCT
>CACKJL010000003.1 GCA_902600395.1 uncultured Prochlorococcus sp.
AAAAAAAATCAAACTAATTCAAATTTAAAAGATCAAAAATTAGGGCAAACAAAAAATTCTGCAAAATTAGTACTTTTTGTATTTGGAATAGGTCCAATAATTGGCATTATAATATTTTTATACAGTAAGGGATTTTTCAATTCTCCCACTATTTAAATCTCGAGTAGTAAAGATATAAATTCAATCATTAATTTCAATAAAACTTAAAAATAATTATTGAAATTTTTTTAATGAAAATATCCTAAATTCTGCCATTTTTCTTGCATCTTCAGGGTTAGAGATTAAAAAAGGATGATCTGATAAAAGTTCAAATACCTTATCTATCTTTAGTTTAAGATCATCACAATCAATATTTACCCATTCCTCATCAAATGACATTGCAAAGCTATCAGCATTGTCATACAGCTTATCTTTCATAATATTTAAAATTTAAATTAACAAAATTTCAGAAATTCGTCCCAATCTTAGAGAGGAATTAGAATAATCATGGTAAATAATCCTCATGATTATTTGAGAAATAACTTTCTATAAGTTTGCCTCAATAATTATACTTTAATATCATTATTTAAATTTATAAATAAGTGCTATTATTCAAAATCTGATTTCATTTGACAGAAGTGTTACAATATTGACATATGTAAGGACTCATGGAAAATAAAGTTAAAAGGATAGGATATCTTCCTAGAAAAAGAGTACTTGAAATTATTGATGAAATATCTAAGAGCGAATCTATAAGTAGATCTAAGGTTGTTGGAATATTAGTTGAGGAAGCATTAGATGCCAGAGGAATTGCTAATTTTGGATATATTAATAAAAGTAAGTTAAATTTATACAAGTCGGATAATTATAAAGATCTCCAAAATGATTATGATAATGCCCCCTTAAAAGAAGCAGAAGATGAGTTTGTTGATGATAGTGGTTACACAGTTTCTTCTCACAAAACGTTAGATCGTTCAATATCATCTGCAGATATTGAATTAGCAAATAAAATTAATATTCTTAAGGAATCTGGATTAATATAACTTCCGTTAAATAATTATTTTTTTTTTAATGCATAAAATTGAATCATTGTTTATTCTTAGTCCAGAAGAATATTCTGTTTACATAACTTGAATATTTAATCCTTTCTAATATTAATGTTGTTATAAAAAAAATGAAAGATATTAAGTGTCCCTCATGTGGCAAAACTTTCCGAATTGATCCCAGCAGCTTTGAAGAGATACTTCTTCAAATAAAAGACGAAGAATTTAACAAACAAATAAAACAAAGACTTATTTTGGCTGAAGAAGATAATAAAAAAGCTATGGAAATTTTAAAACGTGAATTAAAAATACAGTTAATAGAGCAGAATCGGATTAAAGAGTCTGAGATCCAAACTCTTGAATCTAAATTAAAAATAGTTGAAGAAAAGAAAACAAATGCCCTTAATGATTTAAAAAATCAAGCAACAAATAAAATTAATTCATTGAATAATGAATTAATCAATTTGAAAGAAGAAATTAAAAACCAGTCTTTAATTTCAGAATTATCTTTAAAAAACAAAATTAGTGAAGCTGTTACTAATTTAGAAAAAGAAAACTCATCTTTAACAAATTCCATTGAAAAAATGAAGCTTGAACATTCAATTAATGAAAAATTAATTGAAGAAAAATTTAAAAGCAAAATTAGTGAAAGGGACCTGACTATTCAGGAGTTGAGAGAAATGAAATCTAGATTATCTACAAAGATGATAGGAGAAACATTAGAAATCCATTGCGAAACTCAATTTAATCTGAATCGTGCCTCTGCATTTAAAAACTCATATTTCGAAAAGGATAATGATGCCACTTCAGGAAGTAAAGGTGACTATATATTTAGAGAATTTGATGAAAATAAAACCGAAGTCGTATCAATAATGTTTGAGATGAAGAATGAAAGTTTAAATGGAACTAATAAAAGAAAAAACGAAGATTTTTTAAAAGAATTAGATAAAGATAGGAGACAAAAATCTTGTGAATATGCTGTTCTCGTATCCCTTCTAGAACCAGATAGTGAACTATATAATGCTGGCATTGTAGATGTTTCTCATAGATTCCCCAAAATGTATGTCATAAGACCTCAATTTTTCTTACCCATTATTTCTCTGCTAAGAAATGCATCTATGGAAACCTTAAAATACAAATCACAAATTGATTTAATGAAACGTGAGAATTTTGACATAACTAATTTTGAAAATACTCTTGAGCAATTCAAAAATGCAGTTGGTAAAAATGTTTCACTTGCCCAAGATAGATTTAATGATGCAATTTCAGAAATTGATAAATCAATAACACATTTACAAAAAACTAAGGAGGCTTTAATTCTTTCAAAAAAACATCTTTTATCCGCTGACGGCAAATCTCAAGATTTAACAGTAAAGAAATTAACTAGAAATAACCCAACCATGAAAAAAAAGTTTAATGACTTAAATAATTTCGAAGATGAAGTAGCCTAGTTAAAAAAAATTTTGAAATTAATAATAGTTAAAATATATTTTATTTCTAATTTATAAATATATTATTAATAATAAACTCCATAGTTAAAGAAAATAATGTCTATCAACACTCCAATTTTCACTATTGCCAAAGATCTTAATGTTGAAAGTAATAGAGTTTTGTTAGCCTGCAAGAAACTTGGAATCAATGCTAAAGGTGCAACAAAAAGATTAAATAAAGAAGAATTAGATAAAATTAAAAGTTATTTTGAAACGGGCAAAAACGTTTCAGATGAAGTGATCAATTTAAATAAAGTTAAAACCAAAAGCAATTCTAAAAAAATTGTAGAAAAGGTAAAAATAAAATATTTTGCAAACAGACTTATTCGCAAATCTTAAATAAAACTTATTTTTTTTTATTACTTAAAGAGTAAGCCACAGAAGAAAATAATAATAATTTATCATAAGTAAAAATACTTAAAATGAGCATAAACAAAGTTTTAAATACTCTTGAAAAATCATGGGAAAGAGATGATATTCTTTCAAAAATAAAGAATGGGTTAGGAACAGATGAGATAGTTAATGAATTTTTAGCAAGCAATAAGATACAAATTAAAGAATTAAATTCTTTATTAAGACCAGAAGATGTTGATTTATTAGATCAAGTAGAACAACTCTCAACTTGCGAATCTAAATTAATAAAAGAGATTAAAAATTTAAATTTCTTAGAAAATAATGAAGAAGATCAAATAATAAATGAGAAAAAGATTTTGACATCTAATAGATTTTCTCATAACAAAATTAGTTCTTTCATGATTAATTGGAGTAACAAATTTGTAGTAATTGCTCTACTAACAATTTCTGCGATAGCTTTATCAAAACAAGCTTGGGCATAATTAGCTAAATTAACTTCATTGTAAGAGATGTAGTTTTGAGAACTAAACAAGACTATTTAATTAGATATAAAGATGGAAATCTTTATTGTGAACTTGCTGATATTTGGATTGATCCAAGCAAGCCAGTAAAAAAGGCATTAATAACTCATGCACATTTTGATCACTTTACATTTGGCTGTGAAGAATACATTTCTACTAAGGAAACTGCGATACTTCTTAAAGAAAGAGTTGGAGATAATATCAAAATTAAGACTTTTGAATATGGAGAAGAATTTAAGATAAATGGTATTAATATTTCTTTTCATCCATCCGGTCACATCCTTGGATCTAGTCAAATAAGATTTATTTTTGCTGAAGAAAAATGGCTAATTTCAGGAGACTTTAAGCTTCAAAAAGATCAGACTTGCAAACAATATGAAATAGTAAAAACTGATTATTTAATAAGCGAATGTACTTTTGGTTTGCCAATATTTAAGTGGGATGAATCAAATAAAATAGCAAATGATATTTCAAAATGGATAACTAATTCACCAGAAAAAACTTCTTTACTTTTCTGCTATTCACTTGGAAAAGCTCAGAGATTGTTAAACGAAATTAGTCAAACAAATTTCAAAGGCAATATTTATTGCCATGGCAGTATTCACAAAATGAACAATAGTTATAGGGAACTTGGAATTGATATTAAAGATACTATAAAAATTGAAAATAAAAAAAAGATAGATGAACTTAAGGGAAGTCTAATATTATTACCGCCATCTTTAAGTAAGGGTTCTTATTTAAAAAATTTCAAAAACATTCAAACAGCTTTCGCGAGTGGTTGGATGTCAATAAGAGCTCTAAGAAAAAGATCAGGATATGATAAAGGATTTGCAATCTCTGATCATGCGGATTGGGACGGAATTCTGGAAGTAGTAAAAAAGTCTGAAGCAAAAAATGTATTTTTTCATCATGGAGATAGTGAGGCCTTAAGTAAATATTTAATTGGAAAGGAATCAATAAATGTCCTTTTCTTCGGTAAATAAATATGAGCTTAAAAAAGTTTTCAGAATTATTTGGCGATCTAGATTCAATTAATAGTACAAATAATAAAATTGAAGTTTTAAAGAATTATTTTTTATCTAATGATCCAATAGATAATTCTTGGGCAATATATTTACTAACTGGAAAAAATAATAAGAGATTTATTAGTGGAAGATATTTAAAAAATCTTTTTTCTCAAATATATGAATATCCTCAATGGTTAATTGATACATGTTATTTAAAAGTTGGTGATTCTGCTGAAGTAATAACGTTATTACTTAAAAATAAAACTAATTCTAGAAAAAAGAAATTATCAAATATAAGTCTCAATGAATTACTAAGCAAAACAATACCCGAATTATCAAAACTTAATGAGGAGGAAAAAAATTTAGAAATTAAAAATATTTGGGAAAGATTACCTGAAGATTACCATTTAATTTTCAATAAAATTCTTACAGGCACTTTTAGAGTAGGAGTCTCTATCGGATTAATTACAAAATCAATATCAAAACTAATTAATATTGATGAAGAAATTATTTCTCATAGGTTGATGGGTAATTTCAAGCCTTCAATTGATTCATATAAATTTTTAATTAATAAGAATATCAATCTTCAAGAGTTAAATTCCAAACCATTTCCATTTCTTCTAGCAAATACTATTGAAGATAAAATCTTCAAAAATTCAATAAATGATTTTCAATTTGAATGGAAATACGACGGTATAAGGATGCAATTAATTAAAAGATCAGGCAATGTTTCGTTATGGACAAGAGGGCAAGAATTAGTAAATGAATCATTCCCAGAATTATTAGAGAAAATGTCACATATAAAAGATGATTTTGTTCTTGATGGGGAATTATTAGTTTGGAATTTTAAAGAGCAAATTGCCTTTGATTTTTCTTTACTTCAAAAAAGAATAAATAGAAAGTCTCCTACTAGATCAATCCAAATAAAATATCCAATTATTTTTATTGCTTATGATCTTTTAGAAATTAATGGGAGAGATATAAGAGAAATTAAATTAGAAAATAGAAGAATTGAGTTAGAAAAATATTTTTCAAAATGGCAAAATAAAACCGAAAATAATATTACTGATATTTTCAAAATATGTGATTTAATCTTTCCTAAAGATTGGCCTGATGCTTTAACTTATAAAGAAAAATCTCGAGAAAATAATACTGAAGGATTAATAATTAAGAAAAAGACTTCTATATACTCCTCTGGTAGAAAGAAAGGTATTTGGTGGAAATATAAAGTTGATCCTATGCAACTGGATGCAGTTCTAATTTACGCTAAGGGCGGTAGCGGTAGAAGAGCTGGTCTGTATACAGATTACAGTTTTGCATTATGGAAAGACAAAGAATTAATTAAATTTGCAAGTGCATATTCTGGTTTAACGAATATTGAAATTAAAGAGCTAGATAAATGGATAAGAAAAAATACAATAGAAAAATTTGGTCCTGTTCGATCCTTAAAACCAGAAATGGTATTCGAAATATCTTTTGAGAAAATACAAATTTCTAAACGTCATAAGTCAGGAATAGCAGTACGATTTCCAAGAATAACAAAATGGAGAAAAGATAAAAAAATTAATGATGCAGATAGCCTAGAGAATGCTTATGAACTAATGAAAAAAATATCATGAAAAATATTATGAAAAATAATAAGCAAAATAATTTAATTTCTAAAATTAAAGAGTTTTTCTCCACAAATGGATGGGAGCCACTACCCTATCAGATCGAATCTTGGGAAGCATTTTTTAATGGAGAGAGTGGAATAATACAAGTTCCTACTGGATGCGGCAAAACTTATGCTGCATTAATGGGACCTCTTTCAAAGATAGATGATCCCAAAAATAATAAAAGTGTGAATATATTATTAATAACCCCTTTAAAAGCACTAAGTAGAGATCTAAAAAATTCCATACAATTAGCAGCTTTGCATTTTAATAAAGAAATCACTGTTGAAATTAGGAACGGGGATTCAACCCCATATCAAAAGAAAAAGCAACTAGCTAAACCACCTAATATTCTTATTACCACTCCAGAGTCTTTATCTCTTTTACTTTCTAATAAAGAATCTAATAATCTTTTCAAGGAATTGTCATCAATAATTATTGATGAATGGCATGAATTGATGGGTAGTAAAAGAGGAAACCAGTGTGAGTTATCTTTAAGTTGGCTAAGAGGAAATATAAAAAATTTACAAATTTGGGCGATGTCTGCAACTATTGGAAATATTGAAGAAGCAGCAAGAGCAATAGTTGGGATGAGCGCTATTAAACCCAAAATTATAAGCACAAATATTCAAAAAGAGATCGAAATCATAAGTGTTTTACCAGAGGAGGAAACTACTTTTCCATGGAGCGGGCATCTTGGGATTAGAAGTCACTCTTCACTATTAAAAATTCTAGATAAAAATAAAAGCACCTTATTATTCACCAATACGAGAAATCAATCTGAAAGATGGTATCAATGTCTTAAATTTTTTCTCCCAGAGATGGAAGACAAAATTGCACTTCATCACGGCTCCCTAGATAAAGAAGATAGAAAAAGAGTTGAAGAAGGGGTTAAAGACGGATTAATAAAATGGGTAGTCTGCACCAGCTCGTTAGATTTGGGAGTTGACTTCCAACCTGTAGATCAAATAGTTCAAATTGGTAGTGCAAAGAATTTAGCCAGACTTATCCAAAGAGCGGGAAGAAGTGCTCATAGACCAGGTGGGAAATCAAAAATAATTTTTATGCCTACTAATTCTTTAGAGTTATTAGAGATTAGTGCAATGAGAAGAATAATAAAAAGTGGTATATCTGAGGAAATTAGACTCCCTGAATTATCTTATGATGTGCTTCTACAACATCTAATAAGTTTGGCATGCGGAAATGGCTTTGATCCGAAAATTGAAAAAGAAAGAATTAAAAATTGCTGGAGTTATAGAAACTTAAAAGATCAAGATTGGAATTGGTGTCTTGACTTTTTAGAATATGGAGGAAAATGTCTTAAAGCATACCCAAAATATAAAAAGATAGTTAAAGAAGAATCACAAAATAATAATGAAAACTTTAAATATTTTGTAAAAGACAAATCTTTAATAAGAATGCATAAGTTCAATATTGGGACAATTACAAGTGACAAATTTGTGAATGTCAAATATATAAAAGGTAAATCTTTAGGTAATCTAGAGGAGAATTTTGCTTCAAAATTAAATCCCGGGGATACATTTTACTTTGCTGGCAAAATGCTTCAATTTTTAAGAATAAGAGATATGAATTTATACGTCAAAAAATCAACAAAAAAAAGTTCTCTAATTCCTGCATGGGTTGGAGGTCAAATGGCAATTTCTGATCTACTTTGTGAGAGTTTGAGACAAGAAATAGATATATGCAACGAACTAGAAAATTATGATTGCTTAAATCCTGAACTCAATTCATTACGCCCAATATTGAAGAAACAAAAAGTTCTTTCAAATATTCCAAAGAAAGATGAATTCCTTATAGAAATATATAAAACCAAGGATTTGTCAAATCTTTTTGTTTTTACACTTGATGGCAAATTTGTAAATGAAGGAATTGCATTTTTATGGGCTTTGAGATTGGCAAAATTAAAACAATCTACATTTAGTATTACTGCTAATGATTTTGGATTCAGCTTAACTACTGCAGAAGATTATGATTTTTCCATAATAAAAAAAGAAGCTGATTACTTTTTGAATAACAAAAGATTAGAAGAAGATCTAGAAAATGCAATTAATTTTTCAGAATTAACAAAACGTCGATTTAAAAATATTGCCCAGATAAGTGGACTAGTAAATCAAAATAATCCAACCAAAACAAAAACTTCTTCTCAACTTCAAATAAGTTCAAGTCTTTTCTACGATGTCTTTACTAAATATGAAGAAGGCCATCTTTTGATAAAACAATCGCATCAAGAAGTTAAAGAATATC
The DNA here is from genome assembly GCA_902600395.1 of uncultured Prochlorococcus sp. Lineage (GTDB taxonomy): Bacteria > Cyanobacteriota > Cyanobacteriia > PCC-6307 > Cyanobiaceae > Prochlorococcus_A. Next base: position 8,312 of record CACKJL010000003.1, read on the forward strand.
AATTAGAAAATAAAAGAATATCTAAATCATTAGAAAGATTAAAAAATTTAAAAATGGTATTAAACGAGATAAAAACTCCAACTCCTTTTGCTTTCCCTTTATTAGTTGAAAGACTTAAAAATACTTTAAGTAATGAACCAATAGAAAAAAGAGTAGAAAAACTTATAAAAAAATATAGTGATTAAATGAAAAAAAATTCTTTTAAATTTTTTTGGGAAGATACATTGTTAGAGATGCTTCCTTCAAGAGCGTTATTTCTACCGGAAACAAAAGAGTTGTTAATATGCGATATTCATCTTGGGAAAGCTGAGTATTTTCAGCAAAATGGTATACCTCTTACTAATAATTCAGATAAAAACAATTTTGCAAGAATAAAAAAAATAGTTAAAAAATATAGTCCTGAAAAGTTAATAATATTAGGAGATTTATTCCACAGCAAATATTCAATAGATATAACTCTTCAAAAAAAAGTTGAGGATCTTCCTGAACTCTTAAAAACTAATGTTGAACTCATCCTCGGAAATCATGACGTAGGTTGTGATGTTAAAAATATAAAAATTTTTGATACCAGAAAAACTAAAAATATTACCTTTAGCCATGAACCAGTTAATTTAGAAAACAAAAAATCCTTGAATATTTGTGGACATTATCATCCAAAAATCTATTTAAAAAGCAATGGAGATAAATTATCTTTTAGGTGTTTTGCAATGGATATGAATAAAAATGTTTTATATCTTCCTGCATTTGGAGACTTAACAGGAGGATATTCCTGCAAAAAATCATTTAAAAAATGGGCAATAGTTTCTGAAGAAGAAATTATCGAAATAAAATCTTAAGAAAAATCCTATTGAAGTGACTTAAATTTTTCATTTAGATATACCAATTTATACTTAAAAGTCTCGTTTATTTTATTTATCAATTATTTTATGTCTATTATTCTATTTCTACTTGTAAAAATAGATAATTAAAAAATTTATACAGCTAATGACCCTTTCTTTAGCAGACAATCCACGTTATAAAAAAAATAAACACATTTTATAGAAATGAAAAAATTAATAGCCTTGATTTTATTTCCATTTCTTTTCATACCATTTGGGGCAAAAGCAAATGATAATTTTTCCGTTGAGATAGAAGCGCTTACACTAGTTATGGATCAATATAAGGAAGATATTGAATCAAGTGATGCATTAGATGTAAAAGACAAAAAGCCAAGTTACATGGCTCTCAAACAAGACGAATGCAATGCCACTGTTGAAGTTACAGAAAAAACAGGATTAGAGGTAGTAAATACTGAATCTTTCGATGTAAATGTCTGCTTGAAAGAAATCTATAAAGTAATCAACTAAATAAGCAGATTATAAAAATATAATAAAAACAAACAAATTAAAGAGGTCTTTTACTTAAAGAAGGTAAGACCTCGAGACCTAACAGAAAACTTTGGAACGGGTTCTGCATACCCAATTAATAACGACATTGGAATTGTAGAGGTGTAATTAAAAGTACAAAACCAAAATTATTTTTTAAAAAATTATTTCTTCTTTGATAAAGTTTGTGATTCTTCTCTAGACATTAAAGCTTCAATTTGAGCAAGAACTTTTTGAAGTTCATCCGTTTTTGTAAGAGATGCTTCTGCTACTTCTCTTAATTTTTCTAACTGTTCTTTAGTTTTATCCATGATAAATAAATTAGAAATTAACCACTTTTAAAAATGGTTTTAATACAGATTTTTCACTCCCACACAAACTCATATTCTCTCTTTTTTTTATAAAGTCAAATAAATTTCCATTTAATAAGGTTTTATGAGGACTTCCAATTAATTCTTTGTTTATTATTGAAACCATAAGAATTCCCTCAATAAAAAACTTTTAAATTATGAAGTAAATACAGGCAATCCTATTGTTGCAGTTGTTATGAGAGCCCCTGCAAAAATCAAGAAAGGTAGAAAAGGGTAGTTTTTCAAAAATAGATTTACTAATTCGAAATAACTATATAGGTATTTATACTGTTTGTCTACCCCTAAGCTTTCTTGAAAGTAAAAATATTTCTTTTAAAGGTATAAATATAACATCAACCAAATTTACCAGATATGTATTCCTGAGTGGTTTTTTCTTTGGGAGAATTAAAAATTTTCTTAGTTGAGTTAAATTCTGCGAGATAACCAACTTTCCCTCCATCTCCATCTTCATATTCAATAGCATTAAAAAATGCAGTCATATCACTAACTCTTAATGCCTGTTGCATATTATGAGTAACGATAATTATTGTGTAATTCTTCTTAAGTTCGTGCATCGTCTCTTCTATTTTCAAAGTAGAGATAGGATCCAAAGCTGAGCATGGCTCATCCATGAGAATTATTTCAGGTTCAATTGCGATGGTTCGAGCAATACATAATCTTTGTTGTTGTCCGCCAGATAAGGAGTAACCACTATCATTTAATTTATCCTTACATTCGTCCCATAAAGCAGCTTTTCTAAGTGAACTCTCCACTAATTCATCCATATCTCCCGTAAAGCCATTAATTCTTGCTCCAAATGCAATATTTTCATAAATAGATTTAGGAAAAGGATTAGGTTGTTGAAAAACCATCCCAATTCTTCTTCTCACCTCAACTGGATCTACTCTTTTGTCGTAAATATTGGTTCCATCAAAAAGAACTGTTCCTTTCAAGGAACAATTAGGAATTAGATCATTCATCCTATTTAAAGATCTAAGAACCGTTGATTTTCCGCAACCAGAAGGGCCAATAAGAGAAGTTATATTTCCTTTTTTAAAATTACAAAAAACATTCCTTACTGCTTCAAAGGTTCCATAGCTAATTGAGACATTCTCAAGAGATAAAATGATATTTTTTGGTATTTTTTTATTAGTTTTAATCATTTATACTCTCTTTGTTTTCTCAGTGAAAGAAGCTAATATCCTTGAAAATATATTTACTGATAGTATCGACAAAACAAGAATAAAGGAAGCTGCCCAGGCTAATTTATTTTGAGCATCATAAGGTTCAAGGGCAAAGTTGTATATCAATACCGCCAAAGAACCCATCTCGTAAAACAAGTCTCCAAAGCCTGTTATGTAGTAATAAGAGAATAAAGCCGTAAAGATCAAGGGGGCTGTTTCACCTGCAGCTCTTGCGATACCAAGTACAACGCCAGTAGCAATAGACCTAAAGGCAGAGGGCAAAGTAACTTTCAATATGGTTGTATACATACTTGCTCCAACACCAAGAGACGCATATCTTAATTCGTTAGGAACTAACTTTAAACCTTCATCAGTCGTCTTAATTACAGTAGGCAACATCAATATTGAAAGTGCCATACCTCCTGCCAAACCACTATACATACTTCCAAACAAAATTTTTGTTGAGACAATCAAGGCATAAATAAAGACACCCGCAATTATTGAGGGGACTCCCGCCAGAACATTAACTCCGAATCTTATAAATCTTGAAAATGCACCGCCTTTAGAATATTCTGCAAGATATATTCCACCGCCAACACCTACTGGTATTGCAATTATTGAAGCAATGGTAGTTATTATTAATGTTCCGATCAATGCAGGATTAATACCTCCTGCATCTAAATCATCTCCAGGGGGATTTGGTTCTAAAGTAAATAGTTCTGGTGTAATTTGAGATCCACCTTTGATGAGAATATAAGTCACTAGAAAAATCAAAGGAAGTATTGCGATCAATGCACAAATTACGGATAAAGAAGTAAAGAATTTATCTCCTATATTTCTTGATAATCTTTTCTGGTAATAAAGTGAATTCATAATTATCTAGTATTTGAGACTGAATTTCTTAACCAGCCACTGTGCAAAGATATTGACCACTAACGACAGGATCATCAATACAAAAGCCGCATAAAAGAGTGATGAGACCTGACTTCCATCAGCTTCACCAAATTGATTTGCAAGCATTGAAGAAATAGTATATCCAGGAGATAATAGAGACCAACTAAATGCATTCGAATTACCAATAATCATTGTGACAGCCATTGTTTCACCCATTGCCCTACCTAAAGCCAATAGAACACCTGCCATAATTCCTGATAACGCTGCTGGCAAAATCACTGAAAATATTGTTTTCCATCTACTTGCTCCAATTCCATAGGCTGCATTTCTAAGCTTTTTAGGAACTTGATTAAGTGAATCTCTTGCAATAGAGGTCACTATTGGCAAAAGCATTACAACTAAAATCAATATTGCTAACAAGGAATTCCTGCCTGTAGGTTCTGTACTAAATAAAGGTATCCAACCAAAGAAATTATGTAAAAAGACAAAAAAGGCTCTAAAAAAAGGTTCCATTACAAATATTGCCCAAAGTCCTAATACAACTGAAGGAATAGCTGCTAATAATTCAACAAAAGAACCTATTATTTCTCTAAAAACTTTTGGAACAAAGTCCTCAGTAATAAATATTGCAGTTCCAACTCCCAAAGGAATAGTTATTAATAACGAAAGAAATGAAGTTACCAATGTGCCATAAATTGCAGTAAAAGCTCCGTATTCATCTTTTACTGGGTTCCATTCAGAGGTTACTAAAAACTTCAAGCCATACCTTGAAAAGGATTCAAATGACTGAAAAAAGACTACTAAAATAATTCCTAAAAGTATTATTGCTACGAAACTAGACAAGACTAGAGCAGTATTCTTAAAGATAATATCTATATTTTTTTCGATACCGAATCTTTTACGATTCTTGAAAAGAGTTAATTTCTCTTCCATTAAAAAAAGAATATCTCTATAAATCTACTACCAAATGTCGTAAAAGACTTTAAGAGGACTTAAAGGTATATGAAAGTCATGATAATTTGACATCTATTAAAAAATTTAACTACCTATTTTTTCAACGGCAGCTCTTGATTTTAAAAGGATATTTCCTTTTAAGGGGATAAATCCAAGGGATGAAGCCTTATCTTGATACTCATCACTTAACAATGTATTAAAGGCTTGTTTGATTGCTTTAGTATTTCTACCATTACCTTTTTCGTAAGCAAGTATCCATGTCAATGAAGCTATAGGGTACGCTCCTTTTGCTGTTGGATTAGGATTTTTACCTGCAAGATTTTCATCTAACGTAATACCATTAAGAGCCTTAGCTCCTGCTTCTGCAGATGGTTTTAGAAACTCCCCTGAAAGATTTTGAAGTGCAGCAGCCTTAACATTACCTTTAATATATGACTGATTTACATACCCAATTGCTCCTGGAGTGTTTTGAATTACACCTGCAACACCAGAATTACCCTTAGCACCAACACCTGCTGGCCACTTAACTGATTTACCAGTACCAAGATTCCAAGTTTTAGAAAAAGCCTCCATAGAATTTGTAAAAGCTTTAGTAGTTCCTGAACCATCAGAACGATGTGTCCAAGTTAACTTTCCTGATTTACAGCCTAATTCTTTCCAGTTTTTAACCATACCCATTGCAACTCGTACTGCTTGCTCTTGAGTAAGTTTCAAATCGCAATCATAGTTATAACCAAAGGCAATAGTTCCTCCAACTATAGGAATCTGTACTAAGCCTCTTGATACCTTTTCTATATCCTTAGCCTTCATAGGATCATCAGAAGCACCAAAATTTACTGTTTCATCTATAAAGGCTTTTCTGCCAGAACCAGAACCTACTGCTTGATAGTTAACTCTTGGTCCACCTGATTTGGCTAAGTCAAAAAACCACCTAGTATAAATTTTCGAGGGAAATGTAGCACCTGCTCCGCTCAATCTTTTTGAAGCAATCGCTTCTTGAGAGAGAACTAATGAGATAGCAGAAGAAAAAACAAGGATTTTTTTAAAAATACCCACTTTGTAATGAGAAATGAGTCCGTTTAATATAAATTACAACCATGAGGTAATTAAAAATTTAAAGATATATAAATCAAATTATTTTGATATATAAAATTATTATGTATATATCGGCATTAAGAGCTCAGCTAGCAATTTAAATTTCAATTAAATATCAACTCTTTATTTAGAATTTAATTTTTGTTTTTACTCTGTTTTTATTTTGAGATTTGAATTCAAAAATTCCAGTATCAGTAAATATTGTCAATTCATCTCCAGATGTTTCTTCAATTGAAATTCCTTCAGACTCTAAATTCTTAACATATACATTACCAATAAGTTTTAGAGATTTATCATCCTTGCCAAAAGAAAGCTTGTCAGAATAAGCCTCAAAATTACCACTATTGCTCTTAATGACTACATTTCCCTTAGCCTCTAAATCACCTTCTAAAGTATTTATTTGAGAATCAGATGTAATTGTGTAATTAGTTAATTGCTCAGCAAAAGAAAATTCAGTTAATAGAAATAAAAACGATGCAAAAAATAAGCTTTTCATTTACTCCCAACCCTTCTCTGCATTTTGAATAATCCATTGTGCAAGAACCTTATCCTCTCCATCCTTCAATTTATTTTTATAACCTTTCATAAAACCAATCCCATCATTAGCAATTATTGTTATTGAATTTACATCTGCTATTCCTCTTTTTTCAAGGTCGGAAAGTTTTAATGATTTAGATCCTTTGAGAACGACTGATCCACCTTTTACATGGCAGCCTGAGCAAACATTTCTAAAAATAGTTTCTCCATCTCTAATATCAGAAGCCATTAGATATCTATTTTGCAAGGAGGTTTGAAAAATAATTATTAAAGTTATTGCAGGAATTACAATTAGAAATTTAAATATTTTCATTTGATTTATTTCACCCAAAATTAATTTAGCAATTAATTCTGAATCTCGATCTATCTATTTTAATAACTCTACTGCTACGACAAGATTACCTAATAATCCGTTCAAAATATTTAGTTGTTCTTTACTACCAAATGCTATTAATACCTGACCTGGCTGAAGGATGAAATTACCTCCAGGATTAGTGAACAACTTTTCATTTTCTTTAATGGCTAATATTTTTGCACCACTCTTTTTGCCTATTCCAAGTTCAGAAAGTGATCTTTTCTCTGCTGTTTCAAAAAGACTAATATCATTACTTAATTCAAATTCTTCAATTTCACATTCACTTCCTGCTAGAAGATCTAGAAAATCAATGGCAATTGGTCTTAAAGCCATTGATGCCATTGCTCTTCCCGCAGCGATATAAGGGCTTACAACTATACTTGCTCCAGCTAATCTCAATTTACTTGCAGCTTCTTCAGTGCCTGCTCTTGCTATTACTCTTATAGAACTTCTTATTCCTTTAGCACTTAAAACCACATATAAATTTGCAGCATCATTGGGCAAAGTAACAACCAAACTTTTGCATTTTTCTAATCCTGCCAGTTTTAACGTCTCATCAAGAGTTGCATCAGCACAAAGCACCTCTAAACCATTTTCTTCAGCAATCTTTTTTCTATCTTCATCGCTCTCAACAACAATAATTGGAATATTTTGCGTTTTTATTTGGTTAGATATTTCCTGACCTACCCTCCCATATCCGCACAAAATTACATGATTTTCCATTTTTCTAAGAAGTCTTTTAAAACGTAATTCGTTTACTCTTTGAAAATAGCCGGATTCGAATAATCTAACAGCTTTTTGAAAGGTAAATTGAATAAAGATCAATCCGCCAACGATTACTAAAACAGTTACGATCCTGCCTTCAGGACTTAGAGGTTGAACTTCTCCAAAACCAATTGTGGTTATTGTAATCAGAACCATCCATAAGCAATCACTCCATTCCCATCCCTCTGTTATTCGATAGCCAATTGCACCTAAAAAAAACAGAAAGAATAAAGAATAAATAAGACCAAACCAAGGCCTTAAATAGTCTTTAATAAAATAGAACTCAAATAATCTAAGCTTCATATCCCTTATTATCGTTAACTATTCAGAAATTTCAAAAAATTTTTCTATTATGTTCCTAAAACTATTTATTTGTTTAAGTGAAATACATATTAAGCAGGATAATAATATTTATTTTCGTAGCTGTATGCATTAAACAAATGATTACTGTCTCAGGTCTTATTTAATAATTCATTGAAAATTAATTCAAGGTTTTACTTGTACCGATTCAATAAGAAAATCAGAAGCTGTTTTTAACCAATCAGCTACTGTAAGACGAAGGTCCGGTTGAGAATATATAAGCGCGACAATAATTCCAACTAAAATTATCTTTACCATGGCAATTCAAATATTCTTATGAATTAAAGCACAACTATTTAGTAAAAAGAACCTTAAATCTATAAAAAACAAATTAATTAAAATTTCTCTAATTGATTAAACAAGTATTCCACTCTTCTTAGATTAACGCCTAAATCTGATTGCCCTAATCTTGCTGCAGATCTTATCTGAATAATTCCTTTAGATCTATCTACATAACTTCTTACATCAAGCTTTAAAATCTCAAGGTCATCAGGAAATCTAAAAATTAAGCTCCTACAAACACCTCTCCAATAATTCCTTCCACTTTCGATGACTTCTGTACGAGGTAATCCTTCTGCTAGAGAGACAAGTTGAATGAACTTTTGATCAACATTTATTAGTTTCTTTTCTATTAAGACACTATTTAATGGATTAGTTATTGGAGCAAGACCCTGAATGGAGGAAACCATATTTTTTAAAAACGATATAGATGTTCTAACTGATTTCATACACAAAGTGAGAGGGAAAAAGTAAAGAATTTTCCCATAAATTTGATCTCTTTATAAAGATTCCTTATTTTATGATCAAAATTCTAAAATTTGAGATTTTTAATTGTTTTTTTTGATAGAGATGGTTGCCTACCTTCTTTACTAGTTAGTTTCCTAACCCATAAAAAAACTCCTACAAACAAAAATATTTCAACAATAATTCCAACCGATATTAGACTCATTTTCTATCCTCTTTTTTCTTGTTGGTGCCCTCAATGTATGGCACAAGAATATTTAATAACCATTTTTTAAATGAATTTATCGATTTCATAATCTATTTACTTGCCTTTTCTCCACAAACTCCTCCCTTTAATGAGATCCTCTATATTTGGCCAAGCTGCTATTAATTCTTTAAGTGCCTTTCTATTAGGAGTATAGAAAACACATGACAATGCACTTATTACATAAAGTATGAACCATAACTTACTTTCTGAATAAGCTAAAAACAAAGAGAAAAGAAAACTTCCAATAAAGAAAAAGAAAAATGTCCTATTTAGTATTTCTAATGGGGTTCTTTTAAGTCTGTAAAATTTAATCTTTTTAATATCTTCTACAGTATCTTTCTGAAATTTACTTTCGTACGAATTAATTATTTCTTCTTCTAGAACTTTTTCATACTCTAAATTATCAATTGGATCGCTTTGATCCTTTTTATTTATCATTATTATGTATGTAGTACAAATATGGTAACTAATTAAGGGTATTTTAAAAAGTATCAAATTTCATCTGTTAAGTGGAGCTATACGAATAGATCATGGTTTTGAAAATACTTCAAAATTGTCTTATTTATAAAAGATAAATTACCCAAAATATTCTTTTTAATTTTTCCAAATCTTTCGGTCATTTAAAATAATCTCTACTATAAGCTTCATAGCATTAATTAAATTGGGAGGCAATATCTAAATCTAGAGTTAAAATAGTTTAGAGATTTTAATAAATATCTATATGCAAAGGTATTTGATTTCCTACGAATTTACTGATGGCGAGGATCAAGAAGAAGGGGCAGAAATGCTAATTAATTGGTATGAATCAGGTGGTCCCCAAAACAGGCCTGAAAACTATGAGGTTCATTCTTGGATTTTTATGGTTCAAAATGGGATTGGACATTCTGTAGTGAGTGCAGATTCTCTTGAGACAATTTGGAAGCAATGGCACCCCTGGAGAAGGTTAATGGATATAAGTATTCAGCCGTGTATGGATCTTGATGAGACAGTCGGTTTATTCAAAAAACAAAAAATGAATACAAGGATAGTCTAAAAGTATTTGAATTCCAAATATAAATATCTTTTTAGTAGCACCTAATACTACATACATATCTCACTGCGTTAAAAAGGATAAGATTAATTTTCCATGATGAATGATTCTTATCACATTTACTTCAAAGGAGAAATTCTTTTCAAGAATTTAAGTAAAGATGAATTTGAATTTGTTTGGGGAAAACTTTATACATCTTATATAAATGCCCTAAATAAAGAGCTAACCTACGAATTAATTAGCGAAAACAAAATTATGGAGCCTGCCTTGAACCTTGAGCCATCTTACTAAATCAAGAACTAAATCCTAGATTATGAATAAAACAAGAAAAGCTGTCTCTCTTTTATTTTGAGGTACTCTTTTTCTTCTTTAGTTATGTCTAAAGCAATTTTATTTGCCTCAATTTCAACATTCAAACTATAAGTTTCAAAGTTTTCCTCTCTTTTAAATAAGGCAACAATGCCAATATCTGTTATGAACCAAATAAAATGATCAGTTTCTCCAATTGGCTCTTCTTTTAAAGAATCAATAATCAAATCACAAGTTGAATCCATTTAATTAATCTGAGAGAGGGTTTAATTGCCCCCATTGCAATACCTTACGGCCTCAGAATTGGTGCCACCATCTTCAATTATTTCTGCAACACATTTATTAAAAAGTTTAGATTCCTTTTTTACTGAACAGAATCCAAAAGCGATTGCAGCTAAAGCTATTGCCGATACGAAACTAGAACCAAGTTGTATAAAACCATAGGCAAACATAATGTTTTTCTTTCCAGAACACTTTTTTGAATCCTTTTTTTCTTCTGTCATTTTAAATATTTAACTCATACAAACCTATTTGATTAATCTTGCGTTTGGGAATTGTTGCCATAGAGAAAACCGAATTAAACAATTTTTAATCAGCTATGACAAAAATTAAAAATTTCAAGTTTAGATTGATTTTTCTTCACTTTAATTTTCAATTTGATACATCATGAAGAAAAAACTTTTTAAATTTTTTATCAACATCAGCTTCTGGTATAGAAAATTTATCTTTTTTAAAAAGTAATGATCCCATAGTTATAACAAGAGATTATGTTACTTTTTAAACTATATTTTATTTTTTTTGATGAAGTATTAATACTTAAAAATTTTTCCAGAAAAGCTTGTTTTGATAATGCTCCCGAAGAGTTATCCACTTTTTAAGCGTTTTTCAACAGGGTTTTCCACAAGATGTTGATTAAATTTGAATTTCTATGTGCAAAATAAAATATTATCTTCTTTTAAGAAAAAACTATCCACAAATTTTTTTTGGGATCACTATGATCTCAAATGTCTTTCAAATAATTTTAAGAACAAATCTTATGAATCTAAATGAGACAAAAAAGGGTTTAAACCCCGAAATCAAAAAAGAGTTGGAAAAATCTAAGCTCAAAGTTCTCACTAATGAAAATGATTTTTTAGTAAAAAACCTCAAAAAGGCTGGATGATTTATTAGAGCTAAAAAATTTTTTAAACAACAAAATTTTCAAAAATTCTTTTCTAGAACGAAATAATGATTTTTCGAATGATCAACCAAAATTTTTAATTTGCCAAATATAAAATTTCTATTAAATATACATATTAATACTCTTTTTACCAAACATATAAAACAAATCCTAGTTATATTGTTCGAATCTCAGTAAGAGATCAGATTAGAAATATTATCGGGAAATTCAAACTTTTTAATTCATTAAAGATACTATTTCCTGTATTCCCACAATAGTTTCAATAAAAGATGAATATTCAAGAACTTAAAGTCAACTACAAAAAGCTTTTAAACAAAGCTGCCAAGGCAAACGGTCGTAAAGAAACTGTTTCTTACTTAAACCGTGCTGCTAAAATTAAATCAAAAATCTATTCAAACACTAAAGTAAATTGTTTTAGATGTAATGGAGCAGGTTTTCTAAGAATTTCTTTAGATGAGACTAAGACATGTCTATCTTGCTATGGGAAGGGGTTTTTGATTAAAGAAATTCAGCAGGTTTAAAAATTTGATTGTTCATGAAAGATCTTATTCAAGCTCATAAAAAATTAATTAAAACAGTAAAAGAACAAATGGGATTTTCTGATTATGGGATGTACTGGTTGGCTTTCCTGGAAGGTGGTTTAACTATATGGTTACTGGATAGAATATTTTTCCATTGGTTGAAGTTTTAATTTTTATTTATGATAAAAAAATTCTGCGGGTATTAAATAAATTAATTTATCGAAACCATTTAAAAAGTTGTAGCATAGTAAAAAAACCAATATGCAACTACTGGGATTAATTCTTCTTCTAGCGAGTAGCTGGTACTTATGGAAATTAACATCAAACTTTCTTGATGAACCAACAAAAAAAGAGCTGTCTAATAGTTTTAATAACCTTAAAAATAAATTCTCTGAGGGGAAACAAAACTTTTCTAAAGCAAAAATAAGCGAAGCTTGGGAAAAGTACAAAGAAGAAGGTGGTGCCTTATCTAATAAAGAAAAAAGCTAGTGGACTTTTTTATTATTACAGGTCTTACTAAAGATATTTCTAGAATTGATCTAATTGGTATTTTGATTGGTCATTTAATCTTTGGTGTTGCCGTGACACAGCTTTTAGATTGGACATGGTTAAAGAATCTTATGAGTGAAGAAGATAAAACAAGGATGCTTAAAAGTTATACATGGAAAGACTTATTAGTAGATGGAGCAATTGTTACGGTTGTTCTAGGAATAATCTTTTTGATAATTAGCATTTTTCTATAAATGAACGTAACTTACAACCTTTTAGTTTTTTTAATGATATCAATTGTGATTTTCACTCAAATAATCAATTCATCCGATAAATCAAAATAAATGACCGAAGTAACTAGCAACTCCTCAACTGGATGGTACTTAATCGCTTTGATAAGCACTTTATCTTTTTTAGCCTTAATTTACTTCGGCCAAAAAAGATAGAGTAAATTTTGAAAGACTATTTAAATTCATAAAAAAGCTCTGCAACTTCATGAGATGCAGAGCTTTTAATTATTAAGTAACTGATTTATATAAATCTGTTGATTATAAAACCTTTTTTCTTAATCAAAGAAAAAGAGACCGATGAATGTGATGAAGATACTGAATTCACGGCCCCTTTAATAACCGCATTTTTCGGTAGATACGACAATGAATCACCTCCTTTACTAATGTTTCTTCAAAGATAACCAAAAGAATGAAACAAGGAAAGAAATTCGTTAAAAATTTAAAATTTTTTTAACAAATTAAAGATATAAATCTCTTCAATATAAATGTATTGATATTACCAAGGCAAAACTTCTCCGTTGGCATGCCAAAACGTACCCGAGTTATCATAATTTAAAGAATCAATACGTTTTAAAAGGCCATTTGCTGATTCTTCAGGACTAATTCCATTTCTTGTAAAGCCAGTCATTCTTGTACTCACTAACCCAGGATGCAAAATAGCTACATATATATCTTCCCTTGATAAGTCTATGGAAAGTGATTTTGCTGCCATGGACAAAGCGACCTTAGACATCCTGTAACCATAAGAACTTCCTGATGTATTATCTTCAATAGATCCCATTCTACTTGTGATAAAAGCAACTTTAGAAGATCTTTTTAAAAGATGTTTAAGTGATTTAGTCATACATATTGGGCTCAATGCATTGACTTCAAATTGACGCAAAATACTTTTCTTTTCTAAGTTTTCGAAAGAATTAAATTCATAAATTCCTGCATTATGAATTAAGCAATCTAAATTAACTCCAGATAATTTTTTACCCAAATTTGTTATCGACTCATCAGAAGAAATTTCTACATTCTCTTCAACTCTCACTCCTAAATCTCTAAGTTCTTTTGAAGCTTTCCTACACGTTGCAATTACGTTATCTCCCCTCTTATGAATTTGCCTACATAGTTCTAATCCAATACCCCTGTTTGATCCTGTAATTAAATAAGTCGGCATCTTTAAAATAAAAATAAAAAATTAATCTAAATCCAAATATAAAAAAAAAACTAGAAAAAGAAAAAATTTATAAAATCCCTTATGAGATTTGTTAAGGTTGTAGTAATTTCTGGTATAAAACAAGAATTTATAAAGAAAGAAAAGATATTTTTATCATCAAAATTTAATGTATGGAAATTTTCAATCAAGAATTTGTACAAGAGATTATTAGGTTAACGTGGAGAAATCCTGCTTTTATGGCTGTAGCTATTGCATTAGTCTGGCTTATACCACAATTATTTATCAGAAAAATAATGACAAAAAAATATGAACAAAGAAAAATAGAAATTCAGAAAAATAAAATTCAGAAGCTTTACCCAAGCAATACTCCTAAATAATATTTTTATTTATAAGATAATCTAATGAATCTAAAGAATACTTTTCGCATCTAAGTAAAATATGACCTACAAAATAATTAGAATTGATGGGAAAGATGACAAATTAACCGTTCAAAGTTTTGATAAGTATTCAGAAGCGTACGATTTGTTAGAGGAACTTTATGGAGATTTATGTTGTTCAGATGCTGATTATGGAGATATAACCTATTACGATATTGTGAGAAATAATTAAAAATATTAATGGAGAATAAAAAATGGGCTCCCTCCCAACAAGAAAATTTAGGGGTAATAACGAGCGTTTATGAATTAATTAAAGAAGAACTTTCAGAACTTCAAAAAGAAACTGGATGTCCCGATTCATTTATTTATGATTTTATTGGCAAAATTCAGAATGAATGGCATCCTAAATCTTGCCACTCCATAGTTAGAAGTAAAAAAAGGAAAAATTAGAAAATATTAAATATTCAACTCAAATTTATAAAACTTCTTTAATATAGTTAGAATTTAAAAATATTAAAGCATGATTATTAGAATACTTGGTATCGTACTTATCCTTGGTACGATTGCTTATTATAGTTTAGCTTTGACTGGGCAAAGCAACCTTTAGTTTTTTCAACTTTTAAAAGTTCTCATGAAATGGCCTCCTACTCTTTGTTGGACAGCACCAAAAACTATTAATGGTAATAGGCATTTTCAAGTTAAAGCTTATGGCGGTAAAAATGAAGATAGATGGGTTGATATTTTTCCTACCAAAAACAAAAAAGATATTAAAAGGATCCTATGGGCAAAACTAAAATCAGAATGGACTTCTGGATGGTTAAGGCTACCAAAAGATAAAGATTAATTTATCTATGTAAACAAATATTATTAACCAGAAAAATGTAAAAAATAATACCTAATACAAAAAAAATAACTTCTAAAATTTTTTAAATTGCTGTTTAATATGAAGCCAGAACCGAAGAAAAAACTCCCTAATAAAAAAGTTATAAGTTCAGCAAAATTTGAGGCTAAAGAACAATTCACAAAATCTGCATTAGAAAATTTAAAAACAGAAAATGAAAGGCTTGTTAATTCACTAAAAAAATCTGGGGAAATTAAAGAATCAAAAAGAAAATAGAATTACAGTATTAAAAATTTTTTATTATTATATTATTTTATAGATTGAGAAATGATTGAAAAAATCTCCTTAGCAAATTCTCATTTACCTCAACTTATTGGGTTCGTACTCATGTCAATTGGTTATACGTTAGGCAATAAATTTTACCTTCCTGAAATTAAACAAAAATAATAATTTTTAGAAATTAAATATATCTTAAATAAATCATGTTAAATATATATTCCTATTAAAATTTAATAGATTTTCTGATTTGGCGAAACAAATTTTAAAAATTTTCTGCTATTTAATTAAGATAAGTCATAGGATATAAAAGACACATAAATGTAACACTTTAGTCTTTAAAAGTGTGAAATCCAAAGAAAAAGTAAGGATTCATACTAATTTTTTTTAAATATGTTACATTCATTAATAATTCAAGTTAAGGTTTCCTCTGTCAATAAAGCAGAAATAAGGAAATGTTTGATACATACAAATGTCATTTACTCTTTGGCTTACTAATTGAACACATATGAAATATAAAAATGGATGCTCTTACTAGTTTTATAGTTGTTATCACCGCAATTACTATTCAATTCTCCTTATATGCCTTCAAAAGGCTACAGGAACCGCTAGAACCAAATTATTTGATAGATAAAAATTCAAAAAAAATTAAAAACTACGTGGGTAAATTTTGGAAAAATGCCGAAACAACAAATGGGAGATTAGCTATGATTGGTTTTTTAGCTTTAATAATAAACTACGGTTTTTTTGGGTGGATAATACCTGGTTTTATTTAAACTATCAGTACATAAAAGTCTTAAAGAAAAGATAAAATCTCTCGTTCAAAACAAAATCTCCTTTTTAAAAAAAAATTTTTTATTATAAACAAAAACGCAATTGAGTAATTCTGATTTTGATAAACATGGATTAGACAGCTATGGAATACATTGGCTTCAATATGCTGCTTTTGCTGTCTCTGGTTTTGCTATATTTACAACCTGGGCATTTTTTTATGATGAAAGATTCCACAACTTTGTAATGAATATTTTTAGATTTATTAACTGCAGTGGGTTCAACTGTAATGGAGCATTTTAAAATTCTATGGCTAATCCAGATCAAAAAACAATATTAATTGATAATGCTTATGAGGAAATTAAAAACATTTGTATAAATCTTCAAAAAGATACTGATGCTTCGAATTTAGAAGTTAAAAGTTTACTAAAACTAATTATGAATGAATGGGAAGAAAAGGAAGAGCAAAAAACTGGTTTTGGATTCAGGTAAAGTTAACAACTTTCTACAAGTGTCTTTGACATCAAATCATTTGAATATGAACAGATTATTTAAAAAATTAAATATTTTTAATTTCACATTTTTTAAAAAGAAATTAAAAAGGAATGAATCTCAAAAAGGGAATTCATTCCAGATTTAGCATTAGTTTTATCTAGATTTAATTTTTACAATCTAACTCCTCTGGTGGACTGTCAATCATTAGATCCCTCCGATTCAACAAGTTAAACTTACGCCTTACTTATAAAGAAAGTAAATCAGTAAAAATGCTGATTTATTATTTTCTAAAATGTTTGAATTAAAGTAGTCAATTCTGGTGCATCTAATAAAAGTGCAAAAAATGTAAGCACAACTAATAGAAATATAGAAAAGTAAAATTGAATCATAATTCTCAAATTACTTAAAAAGAATTTTTTAAGTTGTATAAAATAATGCTTTGTTTACATAATTAAATATCTCTACCTAGACAAGTTTAATTAGAGAGTAATTAAGATGCTTCAGGAGAAAATATCGTCCTATTTTTTTGCCAATACTCACAGCCTTTAAGTAAATGATCACCCTGTGGTATGCGTTTTTCGTATTTTGGACAGATCAAAATAGTAGCAAAAGTTTCTGTAGTGCTGTAGCGAAAGTGATTGCAAGTAATACAAATCTTTGTTCGTTTTCGTTTTAGGGTAGATTCTTTTAAATATTCCCATTTTGACGGATTTACCTTGATCATGATTACTGGAATTTATTATTAACAATTTGCCAACCTCCTGAAATTAATTCATTCCATGTTTCACAAGCACACTCAATAGAATGAAGTCTAGAATTTTTAATTTGGGCTGGTTCACCTAATTCATTTGCATAGAAAAGATGAGTATATACTTTTAAGTTATTAGATACAGATTTCTTATAACTCTCAAAAAAAATTAATAAATCACTTTTTTTGTTAAACAACCAGCCAGTTGGGGGGTCAATAAGGCTGCCACGATAAAAATAAGTCCGAACATTAGCGACTCCTGAAGTCATGAAGATAATACAGTTGTACTATTAATATAAATGTACTACTCGTAGACGTCAAGTATTCCTTTGGTAATTATTTAAATACTAAAATTACTATCTAGAAATAATCAGCCGCAAACTTCTTATTTGGTAATAGTGAATACAAGTAACTCCTTGAAAAGAAAAATATCATTTAAAGAGTATCTCAAAAGAATACAATGTATCGAAATCCCTTCTATTTAGGATGGAACAAAGGTTGGTCTTTTTTATTTTTTTTAGAGGGTGGCATTGCAAAAATTGAAGCAAAAGGTTTTGGTATTTCTATTACAACAAAAGTTGAGAAAGGAGAATCACCCCTAGAATCTGCGGATAGACTAGTCTTTAAAGAGCAAAGGATTAGAAAATCAAGATATTATTCTTGGGTTAAATCTATTAATGAAAAAACAATAAATTAACCAATCATTCGATTACTAAAGTAATTTGTTGACAATCAATTTAAAATAGAAATTAATTATTTATTTTTCGTGTCCAATAAATTTTATGAATGGTGGAAAAACCATAGAAAAGTTGTAACCTATGGAGCTTTTATAATCTTGTTTGGTTTTTATTTATCTCCTGTTGTCAAAGAAGCAAAATACAAAAACCAATGTATTAAGTACTCTACTAAAGGAGCTTTAACTAAATTTAATAAAGACGATATAGGAGAAACTTTACTACAGGAAACAGGTTTGAACATTGATGAACTAGCAAAGATTGAAGGTTATAAGAATTGCATTAATTAAGAAGTTCGAAAAAATTACGCTGAGTTTTTAAATGATTAAAGGCATGTTTAAACTTATTTTATTAATATTATTATTTGGATTTATATCAATAAGTCCAAAAACAAGATATTTGGCTGGCATAACTCTAAAAGAAATTTCTTCATTTCTTTTATGGACTGTTAAATATGAAGATAGAGAAAAATGGATCATAGATAAACCAAGTTGGATACCTAGTCAAAAACTTAAGCCATCGTATTAAATGAAGACTTTTTTAGAAGAACGAATTGAATGGTATGACGATAATTATAGAAATGGTAATGCTTTAATCTCTGATAAGCAGTTCGACCAACTTGAAAAAAATTTATTAAGAACAAACCCTAATTGTGATTACTTTAAAAAGAAAAATAAACTATTTTTACCTTCATTAGAAAAGGATTCAATAGATGAATTTTTGAAGGGATTATTAACAGATACCAGATTATTAATTGAACCGAAAATTGATGGTTGTGCTCTTGCTTTGCAATATAGAGATGGCACCTTGGAGAAAGCAATTTCAAGAAAAGGGGCAGACGTTACTAGTAAACTTATTAAAGTCCAAGACATTCCCAATAATCTCCCTTTACGAGGAGTTCTTCAAGTTAGAGGTGAATTATACGCACCCAACCAAAATCCAAATATCTCCCAGAGAATCGCTTCTGGATTTCTAAGAGCTAAAGAAGGATTTTCTGAAAGTCTTAGCTTCTGCGCATTTCAAATACTTAATTCAACACTTAACCAATATGAGTCCAAAAAAAGTCTTTCAAAGCTTGGCTTCACGATCCCTCAGGATATTTCATGCAACTTTACAAGTCAAGTTGAAGTATTTAGAAAACGATGGCTAGAAGGGAAGCTTTTTAGTAAATATCCAACAGATGGAATTGTAGTAAAAATAAATTCTAGAAAATTACAATTGATTAGAGAAAAATCAAATTTAGATTATCCTTATTGGCAAGTAGCAATAAAACGTTAATGGAATTAATACACCAGATTTTTCCTACTTGGCATATTTACTTGGATATGTTTTTGGTTGGCTTCGCAACTTATGGTTTTCTACGAATTAAGAAAAAAATAAAAACCAAATAAATTATTCATAAATAAATTTTTTAAATCATGCGTGATCCTTAAGCATGGATTTAAGTTGTTCACTATCTAATTGTTTAAGATAATTTCTCATTGCCAACCAGGATCTTCTGGTTTCTAACTTTCCACTTTGTTTAAATAAATTTGCGGAAACTTGATCTATCAATTCTTTATGAGTCATATTTATATTCTTCATCAAGTTCAATGACAACACCATTAAAAAATTCTGCTAATAATTTTGATGGGTCTTGTATAGATATCTTTCTATCTAATTTTGATAGTTTTTTTTTGATTGGATTTAAGTTAGTCATACTGATTCAGGTAATTCAAGTTCTTCAAAAGTCCAGCCTTCTAATTGAAGGTCATGCCATTTATCCCAAGCATTATCCAAATACATCTGAGTTGATGATTTAATTGCCATTGGCTCACCAAGATCATTTGCATAATATGTATGAGCAAAAATTCTCATACTATTTCTTGGAGATTTTTTATTCTTTATAAATAAAATTAATCTGCTGCGGTCTGGGCTAAGCAACCAACCACTTGGGGACTCATTACGATAACCGTAAGAAAAATTAGTCCAAACATTAGCTCCTCCTAAAGTCATTACTGAGTAATACATGTGTACTATTAATTTAAATACATTAGAAATAGATCGTCAAGTATTTTGGCAAATATATTTTTTACCCTGATAGAGTATTAAAACAACTCCGTTATTTCTAAAAAATAAAATACCTATCAAAAGCTTGTTATAACAAGCAGTTTGATAGGTATTACCGGATCCCCGTCAGTTCTCTGCTGCATCGACCTGGAAATGCCAGAAGAGGATTCAAAGTGGGCTTTCGTTTCCGATTACAAGATCGGTTTACTACCGCATCACGACAGTCTCCTCATGTCGAAAGAGAGTCAGATCAGAGCACATAAAGAAGAACTTAACCAAAGATCCAGTGACTTAACTTTAACTTATTTTTTTATCCATTTGGAGATGGCCAAATGTCTCTTACCATAGTCAATAAAACTTGTGCCTCATCATATCTTTCTGAATGCGTTTGGCCATTTAATAAAAATGTGACATGAGCCATTTTTCTTCCCAGAATTTCTCGAGATTTGCCATAACAATGAATATTAGAACCCTCAATTTCAGATAACATTTTAATTCTGGTTTCCATTGAGACTGGAAAATTCTTTCTTAATCCCAGTAGATTTATCATAATTGCCCCTTCACAGTTCATTCTAATTTCAGGTGGTATTATCCCAGAAGAAATGCAAACATATTGATCAAACTGACTTGAAGTACAAGCTTCAATAGAAAAATGAGCTGAGTTATGTGTTCTAGGAGCTATTTCATTAATTAAAAGACCATTATTTCCATAGAAGAATTCAATAGCTAAAACTCCAACGTAATTAAGTTCATTGACTATTGAAGAGAAAATATTTATTGCAAATAAGTTCAAATCATATTCATTTGTTCCTGGTGCAAGAACCCAATCACAAACATGGTTTGATTGGAATGTCTCAACTATTGGAAAGAATCTTATCTTACCGGTCCTATCTCTCGAACCAACAAGAGCCAGTTCTTTTTCATACTCTATCCATTCTTCTATTAACCATTCATCAGAATTATTCTCTGTTAAAAAAGAATCTAAATCTTCTTTTGTCCTTATTTTTTTATTCCCTTTACCGTCATATCCACCTTTATTTGATTTTGCCATTAGAGGAAAAGTCCAATTTTTGATTTCCTCATCCGAGAGATTTTTAAAATCTTCAATACTTATCCATTTTGGACAGGGAATATTCATTCTATCTATTAATTTTTTTTGAGAAAACCTATCTACTAATGGCTTAATTGCTTTGAGGCTTGGAACAAAAATATCGTTATTGTCAATTAAATTTAATTTATCAATTTTTATCCATTCATTTTCAAAAATTATTTTTTCACACTCATTAATTAATGATTTATTACCTCTTATCTTTAAAGGATCAGCTTCTATGACATGATCCGCTTTTGAACCAGCAGGATCATCACAAGATTTTGTTTGCACACACACTTCTAGATTTCTTTTTTTTGCTGCCTCGGTTAACATCAAAGCCAGTTGACCACCTCCAATTATTCCCAGGGAATAATTTTTCTTAATATCGTTTATATTTTTTTTAAAACTCATAGCATGATTTTATTACCATTTGTAATTCTTAACAACTCAATTTTTAAGGATCTAGAGCTTAGATTTTGCTAATATATAAAAAATTATTTAATACTAAATATTTATAAATTTTAACTAGGTAATCAATTGTGAATAAGAGAAAAATATTAGTTCCATTAGGTGATAAGTCATACGAAGTAACTCTAGAAGCAGGGATACTGAATAATATCAGCGAAGAACTTTTAAAAATTGGAATAACAAAGAATAGAAAAATACTTGTGATTTCAAATGAAGAAATATCAAGTTTGTATGGAGAAAAATTTTTAAATAATTTAAAAGATAATAAATTTCAGGCCAAAATGTTCCTTATCAAGGCTGGAGAATCATATAAAAACTTAAAAACCTTAAGTGAAATATATGATGTAGCATTTGAATTTGGCTTAGATAGAAATTCAATAATTATTGCCCTTGGCGGAGGAATTGTTGGAGATGTAAGTGGTTTTGCAGCTGCGACTTGGCTGAGAGGTATCGAATATATTCAGATTCCAACAACATTATTATCAATGGTTGATTCATCTGTGGGAGGAAAAACAGGAGTAAATCATCCAAAAGGTAAGAATTTAATTGGAGCTTTCAATCAACCTAAAGCAGTTTTTATTGATCCAGAAACTTTAAAAAGTTTGCCCAAAAGAGAATTTAGTGCAGGCATGGCCGAAGTAATAAAATACGGAGTAATAAGAGATAAAGAACTTTTCGAATACTTAGAAATTGAAAAAAACAAAAATGAACTTATAAATCTCAAAAATGAATATCTAATTAAAATAATTAATAGCTCAATAAAAACAAAGTCTCATATTGTTTCTCAAGACGAACATGAAAATGGTGTTAGAGCAATATTAAATTATGGTCATTCTTTTGGTCACGTTATTGAAAATTTATGTGGATACGGCAAATTTCTTCATGGTGAGGCAATATCAATTGGTATGAATATTGCGGGGAAAATAGCAATTGAGAAAGGGTTATGGTCTAAAGAAGAATTAGAAAGACAGCAAATTCTTTTAGAGAGTTACGATCTTCCTACCAAGATCCCCAAAATAAATAAAGAAGACGTTCTAA
The DNA here is from genome assembly GCA_902600395.1 of uncultured Prochlorococcus sp. GTDB lineage: Bacteria > Cyanobacteriota > Cyanobacteriia > PCC-6307 > Cyanobiaceae > Prochlorococcus_A. The sequence continues at coordinate 31,029 of CACKJL010000003.1, forward strand.
CAATACTTATGGGTGATAAAAAAGTTCGTGATGGCAAAATGAGATTTATATTACCGAAAGAAATTGGTGCTGTTGATATATATGATGATGTAGAAGATTCATTATTTTTAAAGTTTTTTTCTTAACGCAAACAGGTTGAATTTATATTCATTTTCTTCTCACTAAACTTTTCAAAAACAAACCACTTGAAATCACCTAAACATACAGGATCTACGAGTCTAAGTAATGCCTCTCTTCGTAGAAGAGCATTTGATAAATCCTCCTTAAATTCCTTCTGAATTCCATAAAGTCTCTCTGCTAATCCAAGTGCCAACAAAGCCTCTCCTTGTTTAGTTATTCCAACAGTATCAAATCCAAGAGTCTCAGCATCATTAATTAAAGTTTCTATGCACACATGAGATGTTAAATCGCAATTTCCAGGAGAATCTAGGACATTATTCGTCATTTTTTGATTTTCATAAGAAACTATCGTCCCATCAGAATTCTTAGAGTTATAGTATTTTTTAGCTTCTTTAGCGTAATCAATTATCAATAAAATACCATTATTAATTTTTTGATAAATAGCTTTTAACCATTTTGAGTTATCTATATGCCATTCTGTCGTCCATCCTTCGAGAGCATCTTCAGGCGGGATAGTGATTCTCAACTCACTTTTAGCAAGTTCAATACTTTTTCTCAATTGACTTGTAATTGGCATCTCATCAAAATATAATTTATGAGATTTTTTGTCTATAGAAACTGCTTGTCGAAGTAATTTTCCTTTTGAGAAGGTTATTCTTTCTACTGGCAAAGCATCCAAAACCTCATTTGCAAGAACTATTCCATTTATATTATTTTCCTCTACTTCTTCCAAACCTTTCCATAAAATATCAATGCCTAAGTTTAAAAATTCTTCCAATTTATTTTTTTGTTTTTCTGCCATCCCTTCATTAGGTTCAATAATTACAAAAGAAACTCCTTCCAAAAAATACTTGTTATTTTCTAAAAAATATTTAATTAATCCACTCATAAAGCTTCCATCTCCTGCTCCAAATTCAATTACAGCTAATTTCTGATTAGATAAAAAACTATTTTTGAACTGAATCAACCAATCTTCTATTTGTTTACCAACCAAAAAAGCAAAATCATCAGATAAAGAGGGTGATGTAACAAAATCTCCTCGAACGCCTAACTCAGTTTTACCGCTGCCGTAATAACCATTAGCAGGATCATTTAATGCGAAATTCATAAAGTCATAAAAACTTATAGTCCCCCCCATTTTTATTATTTTTTTTACTAACCAATCTGGATTATTCGCGGGTAAGCTATTCATCGGCGAAAATATAAAAAGACAGAACTTATTTATGCCTTCAAAGATTAACTATTTATTAGGAATATTTCTATCTATATTAGTTTTAATTTCACATAAACCCGTTTTCGCTATAAATAATCCAAATCTCTTACCAGAAGAAAAAACACCAGTAATTGATTTAGCTAAAACATTAAGCCCTAATCAGAAAAAATCTTTAGAGGAAAAGCTCAATAATCTAGAAATTGAAAGTGGGTGGAAAATTAAATATTTATCTCAGTTTGAAAGTTCACCTGGTAGTGCAATAAAGGACTATTGGGATTTAGATGAGACAAGTTTGTTGATAGTTGCGGATCCTAGAGGGGGAAATTTGCTGAACTTTAACGTCGGAGAGGCTTATTTTAATTTTATGCCAAGGTTATTTTGGGTTGAACTTCAAACAAGATTTGGCAACCAATACTATGTTAAAGATCATGGTGAGGATGGTGCAGTATTAGATGCAATTGATTCAGTAAAGATTTGCCTTGAAAGAGGAGGATGCCAAGTTGTCCCTGGCCTACCCAAAGAGCAATATGTATGGACTTTATGTACATCGATTCTTGGAGGTTTAGTAGCAGGTTTTGCATCTGCCCCAAGAAAAGAAGGTCAAGTCATTTCAATTGGATTTTTAGCTCTTCTTTCTCCTCTATGGGGAATGTTATTTGGAATTTTTGGTTTGGCACCCATAATATCCAGAACAAATGATTTATTACCTTTATTTAAAAATGGTTTAGCTTTTACAGCTGCAGGAATTGCGGGTTATATCTTGTCTCAAACATTATTTTCAAGATATGAAAAGCCCAATAATACTTAAAATATAATCAGAGATATTTAATCCTAAAAAAATTTATCTTCTTCACGAATTTCACCAGACTCTGAATACCATCGATGAGAAACATGCCTTAATTCCTTATTTTCAAACTCAATCCATGAAAAGTTAATTAGCAATTTCCCATCTTCATCAGTTTTATATCTTGGTACTACAGCAGTGTTGAAATAAATTGTTCCTTTGCTATCAATTTTAAACATCTCTCTTAAACCAAGATTTCTTTTAAGCCGATTGTGCATATGACCAAAAATTACAAGATCAACTTTTCTTCTCTTTTGTATTTGAGAAATAGCAGCAGACAAATCTCTATCTCCCCAATCTAAAGAGGGTAATTTCCAGTCTTTCCCACAAATGCTTTTAGGTTCTGAACCTAAACCCGAAGGACCAGCATGAGACATAATTATTAAAGGTATTTCTTCAATAGTCTCTTCTGAACATTTGATAATTTTATTTATTGAATCTTGTTCGGTTATAGGTCCATAAACGCCTTTAACTTCTTTCGAAAGATAATAGCCGCCGCCAGAGCTACATGGTCTAGCAGACAATAAATTTATTTGATTATTAAAAACTTTCAAATCCCATGCACAATATTTTTCACCAAGAACACGTATCTGCTTTGAGAGAGTTTCCCCTGTAGAATCTTTCCCTCTATCATGATTTCCTAAAATCACGAAGGTAGGAAATTTGATCTCATTGATTTTTTTAATTATTTTGACACTCCCATCAGAAATATCACCAACAAATAAAACAATATTTGGGTTGATAATCGATAAAACTTTCAAGTCAAATTCAGACCATTGACCATGACAGTCACCAACAATAGCAATTTTTAAATTTGTCAGAATTTTTTCTGTTTAAAGGCATATAATCTATTTAGAGATATTCTAAATCCTGACCAGTATAACTTCTACTGCAAAACAGAAATCAGTTCAAAACGAAGAGGATTTGATTTCTGAAATAAAGGAGCGTTGCCGAAAAGCTAATGCAATTATTCTTGCGCACTATTATCAAGCTCCAGAGATTCAGGAAATTGCAGATTTTATTGGCGATTCATTAGATCTATCTAGGAAAGCTGCAAATAATGACGCAGATATAATAATTTTTTGCGGTGTGCACTTTATGGCCGAAACCGCAAAAATACTTAGCCCTAATAAAACAGTCCTATTACCAGATATTGACGCAGGATGCTCATTAGCAGACGATTGTCCTTCAGATAAATTTCAAAAGTTCAGGGAAGAAAATCCAGATCACTATGTCGTAAGTTATATAAATTGCACTGCAGAAGTAAAAGCTCAAAGTGATCTGATATGTACAAGCAGTAATGCAGTCTCATTAATTAAAAAGATACCTGAAGATAAAAAGATAATATTTGCGCCAGATCAGAACCTTGGGAGATGGGTACAGAAAAATTCAGGAAGAGATCTTAAATTATGGCCTGGCAGCTGCATTGTTCATGAATCATTTAGTGAAGAAGCACTTCTAAAATTAAAATATCAAAATCCAGGATCAAAAGTAATTGCTCATCCTGAATGTAGTCAAAATTTACTAATTCTCTCAGACTTTATTGGATCAACAAGTAAGCTGCTTGATTTCGTAAGTAAAGATCCATCTAAAACTTACATGGTACTAACTGAACCTGGAATAATTCATCAAATGAAAAAGAAAGAACCTAATAAAATTTTTATTGAAGTTCCCGATGTAGAAGGTTGTAAATGTAACGAGTGTCCATATATGAAATTAAATACTTTAGAAAAAATTCTTGATTGTTTGAAAAATAATTCCCCGTCTATTGAACTAGACCCAGAGATAATAAGAAGAGCCTATGTGCCAATAAAGAGAATGCTGGATATGAGTAATTAATTTAATGAAAATACTTTATCTTCCTTATTAATTTTTAGGAATGCATTAAGGTTTGTGGTGTCGGGATTAAATTCGCTTATCTGCTTATTTCTTTTAATTATATTTATTAGCTCTTTTTCACCAGCTCTATATTGTTTATCTTTTCTAGTTCCTATCTCTCTTTGAAGTATAGGGTTTATATTCATTCTTACTTCTATGTCTGGAATAATTCCAGATTTGTTTATATCAGTGCCGTTCGGAGTTAAATACTTAGCAACTGTAACAGTTAGACCTGAACCATCAACTAAAGTTCTCATGGATTGAACTAAACCTTTACCAAACGTTTTCTTCCCGACTAATTTTCCTCTTTTGTTATCCTTTATTGCACCAGAGACTATTTCACTAGCACTAGCAGAACCCTCATTAACTAAGACAACTAAGGGTTTTTTTGTTAGAGCTTGACCGTTTCCTTTTTTTGTTTCTTTTAAACCATCTTTACTTACTGTACTTACTATTACTCCTTTGTTAATGAAGTGCCTTGAGATATCAATGCTTGATTCTAATAAACCTCCAGGATTACTTCTCAGGTCAAGAACATATCCTGCGACTTTTTTTGTTTCTAAATCCTTAATAGCATCTCTAGTTTCTTTGGATGCATTTGCATTAAATTGTTTAATTCTTACATAGCCAATTGATAAGCCATTTTTGGTTTGATTGACTTTACTTGATACAGATTTTATTTCAATTTTTTCTCTTGATAAAGTCTTAAAAAAGGATTGAGAACCTCTAAGAATTTCAAGCTTTACTTTAGTACCTCTTTGTCCTCTTATTAATTTCACGGCATCCTCAATATTCATACCTTCAGTAGAAATATCATCTATGGATAATATTTTATCTCTAGCTTTAATTCCAGCATCAAATGCAGGGGTGCCCTCTATGGGAGAAATAATTATTAAATCATCAGATTCTTTATCTTTAACTATTTGGATACCAACTCCAGTTAATTCACCAGAGGTATCAATTCTCATTTGATTAAATTCCTTAGGTTCTAAAAATCTTGTATAAGAATCATCTAAATTAGAAAGCATATCTCTAATCGCATCATATGCTTCATTGCTGTCTGAATATGTTTTTGATAAAACTTCTTTTCTTAGATTAATCCAATTGGACTTTTGAAATTTGCCGTTTGAATCAAGAAAATCTCTATATACAATTTGCCAAACATGATCAATTACTTCTTTATAACTATTATTTAAAACTGTTGCCTCTGCAAAATTATTTAAAAATAACCCAGAAAAGGATGTCGCAAACAGAAATATATATTTTTTTTTAAGCAATTTTCTTATCTTCAAATAATTCGATATTTTTTATTATAAAAAGAATTTATTTATAATTCAAAAATTTGACAAATCCTTAAGGATCAATCCACTTCCCATCATCCTTAATAAGTTGGATTAAAGCATTAACTCCCTCATCTTCAGGTACTCTTTTTATCTCTTCTTTTCTTCTATATAAGGCAATAGTTCCTTTACCTTTTCCAACATAACCATAATCAGCATCTGCCATTTCTCCTGGCCCATTAACAATACATCCCATTATTGCTATATCTAGACCCGTCAAATGTGAGGTTGCGTTCCTAACTTTATCTACAACTTCTTCTAGATTGAAAAGTGTTCTACCACAACTGGGGCAACTGATGTATTCAACCATTGTTTTTCTTAATCCTAAAGATTGCAAAATTGAATAGCAGACTGGTATTTCCTTTTCTGGAGCTTCTGTTAAGGAAACCCTTATGGTATCTCCTAATCCCTCTGCTAAAAGCGTTCCAATTCCAGCAGTACTTTTAATCCTTCCATAATCACCATCACCAGCTTCGGTCACTCCTAAATGTAAGGGATAGTTATATCCTTCTGAGTCAAGCCTATCTGCAATCATTCTGTAAGCTGCCATCATGACCGGAGCCCTAGAAGCTTTCATAGAAATAATTATGTTATGAAAATCAAGCTCATCACAAATTTTGACGAACTCCATCGCAGATTCTGTCATTCCTAATGGCGTATCTCCATAAGTAAAAAGCATCCTCTCAGATAGAGACCCATGATTTACTCCAATCCTTAGAGCTTTGTTTTCAGCCTTTAAAACTTCAACTAAAGGGGTAAATCTTTTAAGTATTGTTTGCTTAATAGTTTCAAATTCCTCATCTGTATATTCAGTTCTTGTAGGGTCTGATTTTTCAAAAACAAACAATCCAGGATTAATTCTTACTTTATCAACATGTTTTGCAACTTCCATTGCAATTTTCATACCATTATGGTGAACATCAGCCACCAAGGGGGTATTGATATTATTTTCTAGTAATTTTGCCTTTATATCTCCTACTGCTTTGGCATGTGCTAAGGAAGGGACAGTTAACCTTACTATTTCACAACCCACATCATGAAGTCTTTTGATAGCTAAGTAAGCATTTTCGACATCCATCGTATCTTCATTTATCATCGATTGAACTCTTACTGGATAATCACTTCCAATAGCGACATCGCCCACCATTACTGTTCTAGTTATCCTTCTCTCAATATGAGTTGAATATCTTTTGGAGAGACTATTAACCTCTTTTGATTGAGTTAATGACATTAAAATTCTTGATATTCAAAAAGGATTTCACTAAATTATACGGCATATAGTTTACCACTTACATTCTCTAGGTCTTTCAAAGTTAGATGGTAAGGTTTATTGATTTCTTTTGAAGGAAATCTCAACAAATAAGATGGATGAAAAATTACCATAATTTCTCTCCCATCTTTTTTAATCCATTGACCTCTTAAATTACTTATAGGATCTTTAACTTCTAAAATAGCTCTCATAGCAGTAGAACCAGTAAGTAATATAAATTTTGGGTCGACTAACTTTAT
>CACKJL010000004.1 GCA_902600395.1 uncultured Prochlorococcus sp.
TAATCCTACAAAATTTAATTTTTCAATATTTCTTATATTTTTAATCTCTTTTTTTCCAAGAATTCGATCATTTTCTCCACATAATGTTTTAATTGGGATATTTTGGATATATTTTTGAGTTCCCGCAAACCCACCACTTTTTGCAAATGACGCAAGTGAATTCCTCCATCCTTGACAACCTAGATGAATTGAAGCAATTTGCTCTTCCATCTCACCAACACATTCATCTGGGAAAGCAAACGCTTGCCTACAAAGACTTTTTCTGACCTGAGGCAATCCAAGAAATGAGGCGCCAATTTGGTTTAGAGGGAAAGGGATACTCTTGGGTTCTCCAAACAATCCGGCAGGGGACAATAGGATAATTTTATCAATAGAATCAGGAATTTCAAAAGCAAGTTTTAAAGCTGTTGAACCTCCCATAGAGGCACCAATAATTTTTAGATTCTTTGTTATCTTTAAGGTCTTAAGGAGATCAATCAAATATGATATTATTTTTGAGGAATTGTATTCATTTGTTGCGCACCTGGGACTAAAACCAAAACCCAGCAGATCAGGAACAATAACTTGAAAATTTCTTTTTAGTGATTTATATATTCTCCTGAATTCTAAAAAACTACTATCGAAGCCATGTAGAAGAAGTATAGGTTGACCTTTACCTCCCAACACTACTGGGAATTTCAAAGAGTTCCAGTTTTGGTTGAGTTTTATCCACTTAACATCATTTGCCAAATAAAGACCTAAAGGGTCTAATAGTGACAATTTAGCACTTTCGAAAAACTCTACATTTGAATTACTTAATTGTTCAAAATCGTTTTTAGTCAAAAAATTGTTTATATTTTAATTTTTTGTTGTTCAAAATTTGAAATGACCTCTATTAAATCTTTTTTATTAATTTCAAAAGGCAAAAAGTGAATCTCAGATTTATCTCGACAAGTAAAATCAGCAATTTTATCTAAATTGTTATTTTCAAAAACGTTTATTCCAAGTTGTGAAATAGTAGTTGGCAAATTCAATTCTTTCATAAGTACAAATAATTGTTTAATTGATTGATCAGCTAATTTATTATTATTTTTCACTTCTTCTAGTCTTAATTGCAATAATAATCCAACCCCAACAATCTCACCATGCAAGAATTTATTAGGGGTGATTATTTGAGTAATTGCATTATGAATAGCATGTGCTGCTGCAGTCCTACACTTTTCTCCACCAATACCACCTACTAAGCCTGCTGTAAGTCCGCATGCTTCGACAGTATTTTGCCAAGAAGGATTATTTTCAAATTGACCTTTAAATGCTTTTCCTCCATTTATTAATAGTTGATCTCTTAAAACTCTTGATATCTGAATTGCTTGTTGAACAAGACCATCTTCTATTGTTGAACTTGTAATTGAGGATTCGTACCATTTTGCCAAGGCATCTGCTATTCCACTCGCAAGTGTTCTTAATGGAGCTGTTTGAATAAAATTATGATCAAAAACTATTATTTTCGGACAAGAACCTAATGTAACATCCTTTATGAATTGACCATCCTTTGTATAAATATTAGATAAGGCTGTCCAACCAGCGCATGTAGAGGCGCTAAGGGGGACTGTGATACAAGGGATATTAAGAGACTCCGCAATATATTTTCCAGAATCTAGAACTTTGCCGCCTCCAGCTGCGATAACACAATCATTATTATTATTTGAAATGATATTCTTAACTCTTGAGATATCTTCGTAACAACAATCAAATTGTAAATTAGCAGAATTAACATTAAGTTTTTGATTTTTTAAATCGATGTAAATTTTGTTTCTCAGATTATCCGTATGAATGCCCCTACCTAAAATTAATGGACTTTTAGTTAATTGGGTAATTTGAGGTAAAGATTCTTCCCAAGCAGAATTTCCCCTATATATAGTTTCTGGAGAGATTGACTGCATATTGACTTAAAATATTAGAAGTTAGCACTTGCTAACTCTTGTGAAGATTCTTCAGAAGAAATATTTATTGTAACCTTCTTATTGTCATCTATATCGACTAAAGCATTATCTCCATCTTTGATTCTCCCAGAAAGAACTTCTTCAGCCAAACTATCTTCTAGTAAACGCATTACCGCCCTTCTCAAAGGTCTTGCTCCGTATGAAGGGTTATAACCTTCTTCAACAAGTCTTTCTTTAAAAGCATCTGTGACATTTAACTTGATGCCTTTATCTTGTAATCGTGCAAAAACTTCTTGCAACATTATTTCAGCTATTTCTTTAACCTCGTTTTTAATTAGTTGTCTGAATACAATTATTTCATCAAGTCTATTTAAAAATTCAGGCCTAAAGTATTGCTTAAGTTCCTCATTTACTAAAGATTTTATTCTATTATATTGGCTATCTTCAGCTGATTCACCTGAAAATTCAAACCCTAAACCGCCGCCGCCTTTCTCGATCACTTTAGAACCAATATTAGAGGTCATTATTAATAATGTATTTTTAAAATCAACGGTTCTACCCTTGGAGTCAGTTAATCTTCCGTCTTCTAGTAGTTGCAATAATAAATTAAATACATCTGGATGAGCCTTTTCAACTTCATCAAACAAGACAACCGTATACGGACGTCGTCTTACAGCCTCAGTAAGCTGACCTCCTTCATTAAAGCCAACATACCCAGGAGGCGAACCTATAAGTTTACTAACAGTATGTCTTTCCATAAATTCTGACATATCTAATCTGATCATTGCTTCTTCACTACCGAAGAAGTATGAAGCTAATGATTTAGTTAATTCAGTTTTACCAACACCTGTTGGACCAGAAAAAATAAAACTTGCAATAGGTCTATTAGGATTTTTCAATCCAACTCTTGCTCTTCTTATAGCTCTAGAAACAGCCTTTACAGCTTCATCTTGTCCAATTAGCCTTTGATGAAGTGTTTCCTCCATATTAAGAAGCTTGGCTGATTCAGTTTCTGTTAATTTTTGAACAGGAACGCCTGTCCATGAAGCCACAATATGTGCTACGTCCTCTTCACTAACAAGGGGGCTTTGTAATAATTTTGAATCAGTGTTTGAAGGCTTTTGATCATTATCAGGTTGATCTCCAGCTGTAGTTTCTTTCTTATTCTCCAATACCTCTTTAATTTTTGCAGACAATTCCATCTCTTTTTCACGTAATTGTCCAGCTTGATCAAAATTTTGATCTCTTACAGATTCTTCCTTCTGTTTTTGGACTTGTCTTAGTTCTTTATCTATTTGTTTAGCTTCAGGGGGAAGTTTAGAATTCATTAAACGTACTCTACTTCCAGCTTCGTCGATAAGGTCTATAGCCTTATCAGGTAAAAATCTATCAGATATATAGCGATCCCCTAAATGAGCTGCTGCCTCAAGCGCATCATCAGTAATTTTTAAACGATGATGTTGTTCGTAACGCTCTCTAAGCCCTTTTAAAATTTCGATTGTATCTTCTATCGATGGCTCTCCTACCATTACAGGTTGGAATCTTCTTTCCAGAGCAGCATCTCTCTCAATATGTTTTCTATACTCATCGAGAGTTGTTGCTCCAATACATTGAAGTTCTCCCCTAGCTAATGCTGGCTTAAGAATATTTGCAGCGTCTATAGCTCCTTCAGCAGCTCCAGCACCAATTAAGGTATGAACTTCATCTATAACAAGAATCACATTACCTGCTGATTTAATTTCTTCCATTATTTTTTTCAACCTTTCTTCGAATTCACCTCTATATTTTGTTCCTGCGACCAAAAGTCCTATATCGAGTGTTAAAACTCTTTTATCTTCAAGTATATCTGGAATATCTCCTGTTTGTATTCTTTGGGCTAAACCTTCTGCGATAGCCGTTTTCCCTACACCTGGCTCACCAATAAGGACGGGGTTATTTTTTGTCCTTCTACCTAATATTTGAACTACACGATCTATTTCCGAATGACGACCAACGACTGGGTCTAATTTTGATTCACTAGCTAATTTTGTTAAATTTGTTCCAAATTCATCAAGAGTAGCCGTTTTTAAGTTGCCTTTAGTTGTACTAGAGCCTGTACCAACTTCGGCTGTTTCACCTAGCATCCTTATGACTTGAGTTCTTACTTTGGTAAGGTCAATATTAAGATTTTCAAGAACTCTTGCAGCAACACCCTCACCCTCTCTTATTAAGCCTAATAATAAATGTTCAGTACCTATATAATTGTGACCTAATTGACGAGCCTCTTCTAGAGATAATTCTAAAACTCTTTTAGCTCTAGGAGTAAAAGGTATTTCTACAGCTACAAATCCTGAACCTCTACCTATTATCTTTTCAACCTCTATCCTTGAATCTTTTAAATTAACTCCAAGTGATTTAAGTACTTTCGCTGCCACTCCAGTTCCTTCTCCAATTAACCCTAAAAGAATTTGTTCAGTACCAACAAAATTATGACCAAGTCTTCTGGCTTCCTCTTGGGCAAGCATAATGACTTTTATAGCCTTTTCTGTAAACCTTTCAAACATTAGAAGATTAAATTCCTATTAATAACCTACCAGCAATATGTCAATTTTGTGTTCAGAATGAGCTTTTGTGAATACCCAAAAGTATAATTTATTAAATTAAATTGAACTTTTTTAGTGATATAGCAAGAAATTATAGTAATTTCAAGCATTCTGGTTATCCGAACAATTATATTTTTACATTATTTTGTTGTTAATTTTTTTTCTTTTAAAAGAGCATGTGAACCATCTTTATAATAATTTTTTCTTATACCTACAGTGGTAAAATTAAAGCGACTATAAAATCTTTCAGCAGTAAGATTGTTCTGAGAGACCTCCAACAGTAATTTCTTTAAATTTAATCTTTCACTTTTATTTATTAAATAGCTCATAAAATAGGATCCGAAACCTTTTCTCCTGTATTTCTGATTTACAACAAAATAATTTATTTGAGCCTCATCAATTACAACTTGAAAAACACATATTCCAATGACTAAATTTGCATTCAATAAACCAAAGATTTTTGTACCCTCTTTTTTGAATTCGTTAGTCCATTGTTTCTTACTCCATAGAGAAATCGTACTTAAATCTAATGCATAACATAAATCAATATCTTTCTCATTTATTTGTTTAACAGATATCATTTTATTATGAAAGTATATTAAAAAGTTCAAATCTGGAATCATTATAAAATATGACAGTTTTGACAAAACTTTATTTGCAGTTATCCCATGGAAGAAAAACAATCTTTTTTAAAACAGAAAATTGACTTGGAAAGTCCTAATAAAAATATCGTGCCTATTACTACCTCGATTGGAGGAGATGGAAAATTGTCAGTTGGTGGATGCTCTATCGAAGAATTAGTTAAAAAATATGATTCTCCTCTTTATATTTTGGATGAAATCACTTTAAGAAAGTCTTGTAGAGCTTATAAGAAAGCACTAGAAAAATATTACCCAGGGCAATCACTCCCTATATATGCCTCTAAAGCAAATAGCTCTATATTCATGAGTAACCTTGTTTCCTCAGAAGGTTTAGGACTTGATGCAGTTTCAGAGGGAGAATTACTAACTGCTTTAAAAGGTGGGGTCCCAAATGAAAAAATTGTTTTTCATGGGAACAATAAATCTGACAAAGAAATAGATTTCGCAATTAGAAATAACATAAAAATAATTGTAGATAATGACTGCGACTTAAAAAGATTAGAGGAAATCTCAAATTCACTAAATCATGACTTAGAGATAATGATTCGATTTACTCCTGGAATAGAATGCCATACACATGAATACATAAGAACAGGTTCATTTGATAGCAAATTTGGTTTTGGAATCGAATATTTGAATAATTTGTTCGCAATTATAAGCGACACTAAACATCTAAAGTTAACAGGACTTCATGCTCATATTGGTTCCCAGATTTTTGAACTAGACCCTCATAAGGATCTAGGTGAAATAATGGTAGAGGTTATTTTGGAAGCCAAAAAATTTGGCCATAATATTAAAGAACTAAATGTTGGTGGTGGCTTAGGCATTAAATACACAAAAAATGACGATCCCCCTTCAATTGATGAATGGGTAAGAACAATTTCCACCTCAGTTGTTAATGCTTGTAAAAAACAAAATCTAGATTTACCTACATTGATGTGTGAGCCTGGAAGATCTATTGTATCTACAGCAGGAATAACAATTTACAAGATTGGGGCATTTAAAGAAATTCCTGGGATTAGAACATATTTATCTGTTGATGGTGGGATGAGTGATAATCCAAGACCGATAACATATCAATCAAATTATTCTGCATGTTTAGTAAAAAATCCACTTAATAACAACTCTAAAAATAAATATACTATTGCTGGCAAACACTGCGAATCAGGAGATGTTTTGTTTAAGGAGATAGAACTAGCAAATTGCAAAACAGGAGATCTTATATGTGTTTTTGGCACTGGTGCGTACAATAATTCAATGAGTTCTAACTACAACAGAATTCCAAGGCCCGCAGCTCTTTTAGTTTGTAATGGAGAAGCTGAGATCATTCAAAAAAGAGAAAGTCCATTGGATCTTTTAAGATATGATGTTTTACCTGATCGCTTTATTAAACAAAATTAGGTACATTTAAATTAATTTTGATTTTAGTGTGAATTTTTGGGGGATTATAAATTTTAAGCTTTTGTTAGATGTCTTATTTGCTGTTGGTTTCGGACTTTTATTGTTCTCGAGAGTAAAAGAACAAAGAACATTATGGCTTCTCAGAGGATATTTGTTTTTAGTGTCATCAGCATGGTTTATTCAAAGATACGCATACTTACCATTAACATCTAAATTAATTGATGCCGTAGTCCTCGCTTGTTCTCTCTCATTAGCGATTCTTTGGCAAGGAGAGTTAAGAAGATTAATGGAACTATTAGGTACTGGGAGGCTAGCTGTATTACTTGGAAATCCACAAAAGGAATTTAGAGCAACTTCAACTACCATTACTCAATTAGTTGATACTGCTGGTAAGCTTTCTCAAAATAGAAGAGGAGCTTTAATAGTTGTAGATTTGGGGAGTGATTTAAGACCTGAAGATTTTTTATATTCAGGCACAAAAATTGAGGCACAATTATCAACTGATCTTTTGATAAATCTTTTTGCAACAGACACACCTTTACATGATGGGGCAGTTCTTGTGAAAGGTAACAAAATAATATCTGCTGGTGTGATTCTTCCTCTCTCAAGGCAAGGAATTAGCAGATACGGTACAAGACATTTAGCTGCATTGGGAATTACAGAAAGATTCGACAGGTGTATCTGTATTGTTGTATCTGAAGAAACAGGAACTTTATCATTAGCAAACCAAGGGAAACTTGAAAGACCAATTACCAGCAGCAGGTTACAAGAACTTCTTGTAAATTTGATTGGTAATCAAAACTCAATTGGAACAAACAAGTCATCTTCAGGTAAAAATTCTATATCCCAAAATACAAATCTAAGTGATAATATTGTCAATGATTCGAATGATAAAGAGATCGAAAAGCCTGCAATCTTTATTAACAAAAATGATTAACTAATGAGTTTAGGAAAAATAATTGACAAGAAAAATAATGACTTATCCAAGAGAATAGATAAGCAAAAAGTTCCAGAACATGTTGCAATAATTATGGATGGAAATGGGAGATGGGCTACCAAAAAAGGTTTACCTCGTTCATATGGGCATAAAAGAGGAGTCAATGTTTTAAAAGAAATTCTAAAAGCCTCAAAAAAATTAGGTTGTAAAATACTTACTGTTTATGCTTTTTCAACTGAGAATTGGACAAGACCAACAAAAGAGGTTGATTTTCTCATAAATCTTTTTAGCGAAGTTTTGAGTAAGGAGATTAATGAGATACATGAAGAATCAACAAAAATAAAATTTATTGGAGATTTATCTCCTTTCCCAGAAACTTTAAAAAAAATAATCTCTAGTTCAGAATCTCTAACTAAAAACAATAATAAATTTTTATTGAATGTTTGCGTCAATTACGGCGGCAGACAAGAAATAGTAAAAGTTGCAAAAGAATTAGCATCAAAATCTTCTTCTGGTGAAATAAAACCAAGTGAAGTTAATGAGGCATTATTTAATTCAGAGCTATTAACACGAGGGATTAAAGATCCAGAATTACTAATAAGAACTAGTGGAGAAAAAAGAATCAGTAATTTTCTTTTATGGCAATTAGCTTATTCAGAAATTTACATATCCGAAGTACTTTGGCCAGACTTTAATGAGTTTGAATTTCTAAAAGCAATAATTGATTACCAATCAAGGAATAGACGTTTTGGCGGTATAGAATCATTACCAAATGAATCTTTTGAAGATTCTCAATATTCTTCCTAATAAAATGGCTAATTCGAATAATCAGTTATTAAACGAAATTAGATTCGATTGGAATAAAGAAGAGATATTGGAAATCCTTAATATGCCTTTGATTGATTTAATGTGGGAATCACAAATTGTTCACAGGAAATTCAACAACTACAACATTCAATTAGCATCATTGTTTAGCGTAAAAACTGGTGGATGTGAGGAAAATTGTTCGTATTGTAGCCAATCAATTTATAGTGCCAGCGAAATCAAAAGTCATCCACAATTTCAAGTTGACGAGGTTTTAGCAAGAGCTCAAATAGCAAAAAATGAGGGTGCAGATAGGTTTTGTATGGGTTGGGCATGGAGAGAAATTAGAGATGGGAAATCTTTTGATGCAATGTTAGAAATGGTTAGCGGTGTAAAAGATTTAGGGATGGAAGCATGCGTTACTGCAGGGATGCTTACAGAAGAACAAGCTTCCAGATTGGCAAATGCTGGTTTGACCGCGTATAACCATAATCTTGATACTAGTCCTGAGCACTATAAAAATATTATTACGACTAGAACTTATCAAGACAGACTAGATACTATCAAAAGGGTAAGAAATGCAGGAATAAATGTTTGTTGTGGAGGGATTATAGGTTTGGGAGAAACTTATGGCGATAGAGCATCTCTTTTGGAAGTGCTCTCAAATATGAATCCGCACCCTGAAAGTGTTCCTATAAATTCATTAGTAGCTATTGAAGGTACTGGTTTAGAAGATAATAAAGAAATTGACTCTATTGAAATGATAAGGATGATAGCTACAGCAAGAATTCTCATGCCTAAAAGTAAAATAAGATTAAGCGCAGGGCGAGAAAAGCTTTCAAAAGAAGCCCAAATTTTATGTTTTCAATGTGGGGCAAATTCAATTTTTTATGGAGATGAGTTACTCACGACTTCAAATCCATCTTTTCAATCAGATAGAAAACTTCTAAAAGAGGTTGGAGTATCATTTAACAAAGATTTTGAAGCTTGTGAACAAACATTATCTTCTTTATGAAAGGCCAAAATTATAAAATAGTTTCTCTTTACTCTTTTTTCCCATTTCAAGAAAACTTAATTCTTGATCTTAAAAATAAATTATTAGAAATCGAAAATGAAACTGAT
Organism: uncultured Prochlorococcus sp.; assembly: GCA_902600395.1. Lineage (GTDB taxonomy): Bacteria > Cyanobacteriota > Cyanobacteriia > PCC-6307 > Cyanobiaceae > Prochlorococcus_A. The sequence continues at coordinate 9,410 of CACKJL010000004.1, forward strand.
CTTTCAGGTTTACTCATTTTTGCAAGTGAGGGCATCAATGGAACTATTTGTGCTGAGAAAAATGTAATTGATATTGTTATCAATTTAATTACTAAATATGCAGATAATAGAAATTTGAATATTAAAGTAAATTTTTCAAAAAAGAAAGTCTTCAAAAAATTAAAAATAAAAATTAAGAAAGAAATAGTTACCATGGGTATCCCTGAAATAAACCCTTCAGAAAATAATGGGACCTATATTGACTCAGCTGATTGGAATAAGTTAATAAAGAATAAAAATACAATAGTAATCGATACTAGAAATCATTATGAGGTTTCTATAGGTACATTTCAGAACTCTATAAACCCAAATACAAGAAATTTTAGCGAATTCCCCAAGTGGGTAGATGATCATTTAGATACCCATTTAGAAAATAAAGATTCTTCAAATATAGCAATGTTTTGTACCGGAGGAATAAGATGTGAAAAAGCTACTAGTTTGCTGAAAAATAAAGGTTATAAAAATATTTATCACCTGCAAGGTGGTATCCTTCAATACCTTGATGATATACCAAAAGAAGAAAGCTTATTTGAAGGTGAATGTTACGTTTTTGATAAAAGAGTTGCTTTAGATCAAGAATTAGAAAAAGGCTCCTATTCGATTTGTCATGCATGTGGAATGCCAGTTTCAATTCAAGATCAAAAAAGAAAAGAATATAAAAAGGGTATCCAATGTCATTTCTGCATCGATCAATTCAGTGATGATGACAGGAAAAGGTTTGAAGAAAGGCAAAAACAGATAGATAGATTAAAAGTGGAAAATCATAAAATCTATAAGGTCTAATTTTTAAAATCATGAAAGTTGAAGAATTAGAAAAATTAGCAGGTAGCATTGGATTATTAATTAAAATTCAAGTTAGAGATACTCTCGGATTATGTTTCTTTAGAATCGTTGTAGCAGAACAGAAAGATAACATCATTAAGATTTGGGCCGAAATGAAAGGTTGGACTTATTTAAATAAACAAGGCATTCAGCTTGATACATTAAGAATCCTAAGTAAAGCCCCTGCTTTTGTTTCGGAATTAATATGGGCAACAACTATGGCTTGGTCAATTGAGAAAAAATCAAGCAACAAAGTAAGACTTTTAGCTATTTTTGATAGTGAAGGGTATAGTAAAAAACTTGTAAGATATTTCAAGTTAATAGGATTCAAAATTGTCAAAGAAGTTGGTTCTAGCCCAGTAGATCTTTTATTAAGATTGGTTTGGGGAGGTGCAGGTACACTTATGAACGGGGAATGTATTTCCATATTGAAAAGACTTGAAAAGAAACTCTCTTTAATTAAGGAAATTTAACCCGCGTGATAACTACTTCTAACTAAAGGGCCAGAAGATACTTTTTTGAATCCTAATTTCTTAGAGAAGAGATATAAATATTCAAATTCAGATGGATCCCAATATTTCTTAACTGCCAAATGATTGAATGAGGGCCTTAAATATTGGCCAATTGTAATTTGGTCACAATCAATTTTTTTAAGATCATAAATTGTATTTTTTATTTCATCCAATGTTTCTCCAAGTCCTAACATAATGCCTGATTTGGTTTGAATATGAGGAGCAATATCCTTTGACTTTTTTAGTAAACTAAGGGATTTTTTGTAATTTGCACCCCTCCTAACTTCTTTTTGCAGTCTTTCAACAGTTTCAAGATTATGATTAAAGCATATTGGATCTTTTTCTAAAATCATCTTCAATCTCTCAGTCTGAAGGTTATTTGTTTCATCAAGATTTTTGCCTCCACCCCATAAATCAGGAGTTAAAACTTCAATTTTAATTTTTGAATCAATTTTTCTAATCTCATCAATTGTAGATATAAATAAATTTGCACCATGATCAGGGAGATCGTCTCTAGCTACAGATGTCAAAACAACATATTTCAAATTTAGTACTTTCACTGCTTCAGCGACTTGAGTACATTCATCAATATTGATAGAACTAGGTCTTCCTTTATTTACCTGACAAAAAGCACATGAACGAGAACAGATCGATCCACCCAGTAAGAAGGTGGCTGTTCCTGAGGCATAACATTCTGCTCTATTTGGACATCTTGCTTCTTCACAAATAGTGTGAATATTTGATTTTTTGATGAGTGTTTGTATTTTTTCGAATTCTGAAGCTTTACTAATAGGAAATTTAATCCAAGAGGGAAGTCTTAAGATTTTTTCTTTCTTGATTAGATTATTTTCTCTCATTGTCTAATTTAGTTTTGTTCTGCCTTCTAAGGCCCTTGCAAGTGTAACTTCATCCACATATTCAAGTTCACTACCCATTGGGAGCCCATATGCAATCCTCGTAACTTTAGTAAAAGGGGCTAACAATTTTCCAATATAAAGACTTGTTGTATCTCCCTCAACACTTGGGGTCAATGCCAATATAATCTCATCTATTTCAGACTTACTAACTCTTTCTACCAAGCTTCTTATTTCTAAGAGTTCGGGGCCAACAGAATCCATTGGGGATATTAAACCACCAATAACATGGTAAACACCTTTAAATTCTCTGGCGCGCTCCAACGCAAGCAAATCTTTAGTTTCTGCTACTACACAGATTAGTTTTTGATTTCTTTCAGTATTTCTACAAATTTCGCATTCATCTTCAGAAGTCAAATTGAAACATTTTTTGCAGCGACCAACATTACTATGTGCTTCTAACAGAGCCTTTGAAAATTCTCTTATTGTACTTTCAGGTTGTTTTAAAATAAACAGGGCTAATCGTTGCGCTGTTCTTGGACCAATCCCTGGGAATTTCTCAAAATGACCGATTAATTTTGAAAGTGGTTTGGTATAAGTAATCAAAATTAAACTATTTCTAGAGATAATTTAGACGCAAAATTCCGAATTGCCATAATTGTTTGCTTTTAATGTCTTATTATATTTTTAGTTAGTAATTTCAAACAAAATGAAAAATATTAAATTTAACCCTTTCAAATATTTATTTTTGCTTTTTTTGTGCTTAACAATGAGTGCTTGTAGTGGCGGACTAAATGCGGGATTAGAAGCTTATCAAAGTCCAGATGGTAGATATGCCTTTTTGTATCCAACAGGATGGACTAGAGTAAAAGTCGATGGAGGACCTGAAATTATTTATCATGATTTAATAAATAGTAATGAGACCTTAAGTTTAGTTATTTCTGATGTCAATAAAGAGGTTCAATTAGAGCAATTAGGAAGCCCAAGTGAAGTAGGTCAAACATTAATTGATAAAGTCATTGCTCCCGAAGGTTCAGGTAGAGATGTAAAACTTATAAATACCAATAAAAGGGAGGCATCCAATCACATTTTCTATGATTTAGAGTATGAATTAAATTTAAATGAACAGGCAAGACATGAATTAGCTACTGTCGTAATTGATAGAGGAACACTTTACACTTTCGCAGTGGGAACAAATGAAGAAAGATGGAATAAAGTTGACGGTATGTTTAGTAACGTAATTGAATCATTTAACTTCTTAATATAGTTTAGAAATTCATACTAGATTCCTACTTGAACATTCCACAAATCAGCATATGTTTTGTTCTGATCTAATAGTTCTTCATGTTTTCCACTTTCAACTATTTTACCTTTATCAATAACTACAATATTATCCGCATTTTTTATAGTGCTTAATCTATGAGCTATTACTATAGTTGTTCTTTCTTTTGTGATTTTAGATAACGATTTTTGAATTAAAGCCTCTGTTTCATTATCAACTGAGGCTGTAGCTTCATCTAATATTAATATTGGAGCATCCTTTAAAACAGCTCTAGCCAAGGCAATTCTTTGACGTTGCCCGCCTGAGAGCCTTTGGCCCCTCTCCCCCACAATAGTTTTATATCCATCCGGTAATTGTTCAATAAATTTATGAGCTTCCGCAATCTTTGAAGCTTTGATGATATTTTTAAGACTTGGGTTGATTGAGCCATAAGCAATATTTTCTTGTACACTTCCATGAAATAAATAAGTTTCTTGACTTACTAAAGAGATACACTTTCTTAAATCCCTCAAATTTATTTCTTTAATAGAAACCCCATCCAAGGTTATTGACCCATTATTACTATCATAAATTCTAAGTAGTAATTTTATTATTGTACTTTTGCCAGAACCTGTTAAACCAACAATTCCTAATGTTGAGTAATTTTCAATTTTGAAATTTATGTTTTTTAAAGTTAAATCTCGTCCAGGATAATTAAAATTTAAATTATTAAAAATAATTTCTCCTTTGATATCTTTAGGTTCAATTTTTATTTTTCCATCTTTTATTTTTATAGGCGTATCAATGAGATCAATTACTCTATCTATTGAAGCCATAGATCTCTGAAAATCATCTAAAACATGCCCCAAAGTAGTTAAAGGCCATAATAGTCTTTGTGTAATAAACACTAAAAAACTATAAGTACCTACATCAAGTGTCTTATTCCAAGTTTGGAAACCTCCAATTAATAGAATTGCTATAAAAGCAAATAAAATTGCGAATCTTATAAGAGGGATAAAAGCAGAAGATAATTTTATTGCAGCCTTATTACTTCTTTGATAATCGAGACTTTCTTTATTTAATCTATTTAGTTCCCATTTTTCTTTAGTAAAACTTTTTATGGTTAGAATTCCACTTAAATTATTATTAAGCCTTGATGCCAACATTCCAGCTTTATTTCTAACATCTCTGTATTTTGGAGCAAGCTTCCTTTGAAATTTAATTGATCCTAAAAATATAATTGGAATAGGAAAGAAAGCAAATAAAGCGATTTTTGGAGCAACAAAAATCATAGTGCCCCCAATTATTAATACAGTTACAAATAACTGAATAATCTGATTAGCCCCTTGGTCTAGAAATCTCTCGAGTTGATTTATATCATCATTCAAAATAGATAATAGCCTTCCAGTATTATCATTTTCAAAAAAATCCATATCTAACTCCTGGATATGCTCATAAGCTTTTATTCTTAATTTATGTTGAGATAGCTGAGCCAAATTTCTCCATAAAATCGAATATAAATATTCAAAGGAGGATTCACCAGACCAAACTATTCCTGAAGCAAATGCAAGAAAAATCAATTGTGCAGGAACTTCTTTTATTCCAAAACCAGCAATCCATGAATTCTGTTCCTTAACAACGATATCCACTGCAAGACCAATTATTACAGGGGGAGCTAAATCTAATATTTTATTAATTATGGAACTAAGAAAAGCAAAAAATAGTAACCTTCTTTCCTCAATCAGATTTAAATAAAGTCTAATTATTGGATTTTGATTGTTCTTATACCTCATAAAAATAATAATTAAATCTTTCTATTATGATTTAAATTTTCTTTAGTTTCTAATTTACATTTTGTTTTTGCATCTTGATGACTTGCAGTTTGCATAAATTCTTCGTAGTAACAATCGCAAGTTTCATTCGCAATTTCTTCACTATATACCATTTCTGCTTTCATCATCTCCTCTTTAACACTCTGAAGACAAAATAATTTTATGATTGAATTTTGTTTCGTTTGAGCTAAATAATAACTATTAAAGGAGTTGAATAGTATTATCAGATTCACAAAAATAAAGAAATTATATTTGCTAGCTTTCATTCTCTTTCACTAGTTTCTGACTTTAATTTTTTTTAATTTATTTTTAGTTTCTCTATGCAGATCTCTGGGTAAATCTACCAAACTATAATCATTAAAAATCTGTATCTTACCTATGGATCTACCATTTATATTAGTTGAATTACAGATTGAGGATATAATATTTGCAACTCTAACTCCATCAAATTTACCAAAGTTAAATTTGTAGGTTTCAAAAGAATCATTTTGATAATTATTTCTTCTATTTGAATTTCTCATACGGCTATTACTATTTCTATTTGATCTATTTCGATCAGTATTATTTTGTTTATTAATCCAAGAATCATCTTCATTAACAAAAAATGATTTATTACCTATTACTAAATTAATCGCAGCCATTGCAATATTTGAGTCATCCATGGAGTATTTTTCTTTTAAATTATCTAGTACATCAATAATCAAAGCTTTATTTTCTTCATTTTCATCTTTAGCTAAAGAACTCTCATTAACATTATCTATAAGTTTCTCCATCCTTTTTTCGTTTATTATTTCATTACTTGGTATATTGATTTCTTCAATCTTAGTTCTTGTTGAGTTTTCTAAGTTTCTTAGAAAATGTTTTTCTCTTTGATTAACAAATAAAATTGCTTCTCCTGATCTGCCTGCCCTTCCAGTTCTTCCAATTCTATGAGTATATGTTTCCTTGTCAAAAGGAAAATCGTAATTAACAACAAGTTTTATCCTCTCAACATCTAATCCTCTAGCTGCGACATCAGTTGCAACAAGGATATTAATAAATCCTTTTTTCAATCTATCTACAGTATTTTCTCTTTGATTTTGAGGTATATCTCCATTAAGTACTGCCACAGTATGACCTGAATTCTCTAAAGCTTCAGCTATTGAAGTAGTAAGTAGTTTTGTCCTAACAAAAATAATTACTCCCTCATTATTAAGTTCTAGTATTCTTTTTAAAGCATCTAACTTATGATGCCTTTGTACATATAGAAATTTTTGCGAAATTAATTGAGTTTCTTTTTTGACACTTTTGATTAATATTTCGGCGGGATCATTTAGATATTTTTTTGCTATATTTCTTATCTCACTAGGCATTGTTGCTGAAAACAATACCATCTGCTTATTTTCCGGAAGTTGATCTATTATCCATTCAATATCTTCAAGAAAACCCATATTTAACATTTCATCTGCCTCATCTAAAACAAGACAATTTATATCTTTAATTTTAAAAGTCCCCTGCCTTATATGATCCATTATTCGGCCAGGGGTCCCAACTACTACGTCAACTTTTCTTTTTAATGCAGAAATTTGATTTCGATAGTCGGTACCTCCATATATTGCAACCGTCTTAAAATTACTAGATTCAGAACTATAACTTTTAAAAGATTCTGCCACTTGAGTTGCTAATTCTCTTGTAGGAGTCATAACTAAAACCTTGGCATTTAATTCTTTATTATCTGTAAGTTTTTCTATTATTGGTAATGCGAAAGCTGCAGTCTTTCCTGTTCCTGTTTGTGCTTGGCCTAGTAAATCCCTGCCTAACATTAGTTCGGGAATTGCTGCTTTTTGGATGGGAGTTGGATTTTTATATCCTTTATTTTTTAACGAGTTTAAGATCGATTGATTAAACCCAAAATTGAGAAATCCATTCTCATTATCATCTTCTTTCGATACTTCCAATAATTGAGATTCAATTTCTTTTTTGTTATCTAAGTTCTTGAACTCTAGTAGGGAAGAATCTTCATTATGAGACTTTCCCTGCTCACTACCAAGAGAGTTACTATCTTTTTTTAAAGCCATTTTAAATGCCTAATAATCTTCTGATTAGGCATTCAACAAATATCTAAATTGACTTAAATTGTTGATTAGCCTTACAGAGCCGAATTATTAATCTAACATCTTGGGGTTAAGATATTACTAATTTCTCAAAAATAAAATTTAATTTAAATAATATATATTTAAAGATTTTTTCGCTCTTGTAACAGCAGTATAAAATAACCTTCTTTCAAAATTATCTCTGCAAAAGATATTTTGATTATGTTTTTTTTCTTTTACTGCATATTGATTTCTTCTATAATTTTGGGACCACAAAATGTTTACTTTTTCAGATTCACTTCCTTGAGATTTATGAATAGTAATAGCTATTGCTGGTACAACATTTTCTAAATTGGATGGATCAATTAATGCGACAATTTCTTCGTTATTATCATTAAATTTTCTAAAAAGATATTTTCTTTTATTTTTTGAACCTATAATTACTCCGATATCCCCATTTGACAATCCAAGTTCATTATTATTTTTTGTACACATGATCGGAACACCCTCTTTAAGAGTTTTAAGTTCATAGGGTTTTTTTTGACCAAAAACAATTTCATTCAAATATTCAACACTCCATATTCCGGAATTTTTTTCACATAAAATCAAGTGACTTTGTAAATCCAGAAATATCTTATCTACTAAATCTTTTTCATTATGCAATAAATTATCAATACTCTCATCAAATATATATTTTTTTTTGCTTAAATTTGCAGTTGAAATATTTAATTGTTTTAGATGACTTGTAATCGAAAATAATAGCTCTTTTGGAATATCTTTTTCTCTACTCTTTAAAATTGTAATTTCTTTTGAATTATTATCTTTTTCTAATTCTTTTATCTTTTGATTAAGTAAAGAAAAATCATTATTAAATATTAAACTACTAATTAATGCTATATCTCCAATATTTCTATAAGTTTTTTCTAAATTTACTACACAAGATTTAATTGAACTATTATCGGAATACTCAAACAAATAATTCCATATAGAACAGTTATTTACTGGAGATAATTGATTTTTATCTCCAACTAAAATAATTTTACAGTCCTTTGCTAGCAAATTTAAAACTGATTCAATCAAATCGATATTAACCATAGACATTTCATCAATTATGAAAATATCAAGCTCTTTTAGTTTAAATTTCAACTTAAGAGATTTATTTTGAGAATTTAAAATCCATCTATGCAAAGTTTGAAATTCTATTTGTTCTAGAAATTTGCTAAAGGGAATATTTTTTTTATAATTAAGAGCTTCTTTTAAACGAGCTGTAGCTTTACCAGTTGGAGCAGACAAGCCAATATTTAAAAAGTTATTAATTTGAAGTAGTTCTAGTATTAACTTTATTATTAAAGTTGTTTTACCCGTACCTGGTCCTCCTTGAAGGAAAACTAAGTTTGAATATTTAAATATATTTTTAATTTGATCAATTTTATTATCATCTTTATAAATTATTGAGTTCATTAAATTATCGGTATCTATTTTTTTTAGAAATAAATTAATAACTCTTTCTATCTTTTTTGACCATTTTGATAAGGATAATTTTCTATTTACTAATAAGAATGGAGAATGCAGGGAACCAATCAAACCTATATTTTTTAGAACATCTATATGTTTATTTGGCCAACCATCTTCTAATAATTCAAAGATTATTAAACTATTATCAACATCAATAATAGTTTCACCATTTTTTTCAAACTCTAATAAAATTCTTATTACATCTTTTACGAAATTTCCATATTTTCTTTCACTAAATTTGAAAATACCTAAGATTAAATTAAATATATGATCGTATTGGAACTTTTCAATATCTTTAGTTGTATTAGTCATTCTAAAAAAGGTTATCTAAATAATTAATTCTTTTTAAAGGTGCTTTACTAATAAAAATACCTGGAGATATATCTTCAGACTTAGATTTTTCAAATAATTCAAAATCTGGCAATCCCTTTAAAAACAAATAAATATATCCTCCTAGATGTTTATGTGGTTGATAATTTTTAAGTCGCCACTTTAATAATCTATGCAATGCTAATAAATAAAGATGAGATTGCAATGGATAATGATGTTTAATCATTTCATTTCTCATATTTTCATAGTTATAGTTTCTTGGTAAACAATCACTATTATCATTACCAGAAATCAAATTACTTTTCCAATCAATTACCCACCATTTACTATCTTCTAATTTATTTCCTACAGGGAAAACACAATCAATACATCCTGAATGAAAGCCTTTATTCATAATTTGAAGATCATTTATTTTATTTGCATATTCTTCACCAAATTCATATTCCTGATCTAAAAAAAAGCAATTTGATATATCTTTAGAATTAATATTTCTACCTTTATAAGATAGGGTTAAATCATATTTGAGTTCCTTAATTAAGTATTCATTTGGAATATCAACTAGTTTCTTATTTTGTAATTCTCTTCCTAAAGATATATTTATGATTCTTAAAATCGCATCTTTTACTTTAAAAGCCAAAGAAGTATCGATTTGATGAAAGTTCAATTCCTCAATAATTAAATCAATTAATTCTTGATTATTATCGTTTCTAAATTCAAATCTTTCTATTATTTTGTGCAGGCAAGTCCCAGCAATAGTTCCTTTTGGGAATTCACTTAAAGGATTTGGATAAGAAAAATAATTAGGATAATTCTTTGAATTCTTAAAATTAGAATCTTTGATAATTGATATATTATCTTCATAATCCTTATATTGATTAATGACTGCATCAATATTTTTATCTTTACGTATCCAAGAAGAATAACTTGAATAAGAAATAAATTGATCAGAATTACTTACATTAGATATTTTTGTATTAACGTTATCGAGTTTCCAAAGATTATTATTCAATCGGTTGGTTTGGAACTTAGAAAAAATTTCTTTTATTTTCTCTTTTTCTATGTTGACTTCAAAAGTAGACTTATAAATATTGATATTTTCCAAATTATTAAGTAAATCATTATTTAAAATATTATTTTTATCCTCTAAATCATTAAAAACAATCAGTTTATATTTACTCCTTGTAAGTGCTACATAAATTAACCTCTCACTCTCTTTAAATAAATCTTCTTCTTCTAATAATTTAAATTTTTCAACCTTCGCGTAATTATTAGAAATATTAAGATATATATTTCTATCAATAATTGATTTCCAAAGGGGTCCTTTAATTTTATTTGACTTATTTGAAATAATTGAGAGATATGGACATAAGACTATTTCAAATTCTAGGCCCTTACTACTATGAATGGTATAAAGATTTATTCCATTTTGAAGATTATAATCTTTCGTAAAAAAATCTTCTCCAGTAGAAATTCTTAAAATATGATCTAACTGATTTTTATACCAGTTGAAGACTATATTGAGATCAAAATTATTATTTACTAATTCTATTTCAACAATTTCTGAAAGTTGAAATAAATTTGAATTTAAATCTGAATCTTGAATAATCGATGTTGACTTGTAATTTATAAGTAGTTCATTAACAATGTTTAAAAAACCTTTTTCTCTTAGTTCTTGGGACCAAGTAATGCATTTATTAATTAAGATTTCTAAATTATTACTAATTCCATTATCAAGTAAATCTTCTAATTTTATTTCTATAAACTTTGAAGTAGCAAGCAAAGTTATATTTTTAAAAGACCTCGGATTTAATAAACATTCAATGAATAAAAATAGTAGAGAACTTGCTTCTGTATCAAAAATATTTTGTTTATTTTGAATCTTGCATGGGAGGTTAAACTCATTTAATTTTTTTTTAAAACCTAAGCTTTGCGAATTATTTAATGAAAGAATCGCAATTTTATTAATATCAATTTCTTTATTATTTAAAATAAAGTTAACTATGTAATGAGTTACAAGATCCTCTATATCGGTCTCTTTTTTTGAAAATTCTACAATTTCAAATACATCCTTAAATTTAAATTCAGGATTAATATTTTCATTAATTCTTGAGGTTAATTTACTATAGTTTAGTTTTGTTTGTTTAAGTCCATTCATATAAAGTTTATTAAGAACATCGATTAACTTTTTTGTGGATCTATAGTTATCTGTAAGACTAAAAACTTCGATTGCATTAGATCTTGCATCTAAGTAAGTTTCGATATCTCCACCTCTAAATTTGTAAATCGCTTGTTTTGGATCACCTACACAAAGTAAAAAATGATTTTTTGTATTAAAGAACTTTTTTATTAAATTCCACTGAGTAATATCTGTATCTTGGAACTCATCAACTAAGACACATTTAAATCTTTTTTGAATTTTAGAAAGAGTATTACTATTACTAATTTCCGAATCTAGAAATGTATTTTCTACAGTCTTTATAAGATCATTGAAGTTTAGAATAGAAAAACTTTTCTTTAATTCAATTAATTTTATATAAGCTAATTGGGTAAATATTCTTACAAATTCAGTAAAGAAACCTTCTTTTATTTTATAAATTTTATCCTGTAATAAATTAAATTTAGTAAAATCTAATTTTAGATTATGTTTTTTAATTTCTTTAGATATATTTTCAATATAAAAATATTTAGATAAAAGATCATCCTTAGAAATATCATATATAAAATCAATAACATTTTTAGAATTAAGCCTTTTGTTAATCTCTTCAATCCAACAATTTATTTGATTAAACTTATCATCTCTTGGTTTTGCAGCATATATTTGACTTTTTCCACCACTTTCCTTAATTAATTTTCCCAACTCTACGAGTTGTAAAAATAATTCCTTACCTTTCTTATTCCATTCAAAACAAAACTCGTTCCAATTTAAATAAAAAAATTCTTTAAAATAATTATTTAAATCACTAATCTTATATTTATTATTTATTTGAAATTTACAGATATTTTCTTGATCTATATTTTTTAAAATTTCTACAAAAAATGACTTATTGATCCTACTTCCAAATCTAGAACTTATTTTTTTTTTGGTGACTGCTAAAATAAGCTCATGATTAAGATTCAGAAAATCATCAATCCACAAATTATCTATTACATCTTTATACAAATTATCAATATTATTCTCAATATATGGATCTTGAGTTACACCTATTTCAATACTATATTCATCAATAATATTATTACAAAAAGCATGAAAAGTAATTACTTTTAACTTATAGAATTGATTTATAAAATTATCAATTTCGGAAATTATTTTTTCCTTTGATTTATCTTTATCCTTAAAATTAAGATACCAATCCTTAAGAGTATTATCTATCTTACTTTCATGATGACTTTGCAAATATAGTTTTAAATTATGAAATCTCGATAGTATTTTATCTCTTAATTCATAACAAGTATTTTTTGTAAAACTTAGCAAGAGTATCTCATCTGGTTTAACTTTTTTCTCCAAAACATTTCTTAAAACTATGTGAGCCAAAGTAAAACTTTTGCCAGTTCCTGCACTTGCTTCTATTAATTTAAATTTATTATCTAATTTAATTTGATTAATATCCATATCTTTATTAAATTAATACTTGACCTCATTTTTATAAATTAAGTAATTCTTAAATTTATTTTTTAAATATTTCTCCTCTAAGGCTATCTTAAATTTAATTAATAAACTTAAACTTGTTGATAGAAATAAATAATATAAAGATAACTTTGTTATGAAAACGCCAAAGGAAATAAATATTAAAGAATAGTACATTGGATGACGCGTAAATCGATAAGTACCTTTTGTTACAAGATTGCTATTATTTATAGGTCTTGGGAAAGGGGATAAATTTCTTCCCAAGTCTTTAATTGCAAATAACAATATTATGAAAGCAATTATGATAATTAAAAAACCCACAGAATAAGAAAAAGGAGTCACTTTAATTATTTGTTTTTCTGGAATCAATTCCCATTTAAAAAAATGAAGAGTAATAATAAAAAACTGTAAAAAAACAAGGATTATTTCATATGCAGCTTTAAAAAAAATTTTTAAACGAAATTTAGTCATTATTTATTTCTTTAATGCTTCAATAAGAGGACCATAGAATCTGCATGATAATTGATCAAAATTATTATTTCCCAGAAAAAAGTCTGGTTGTTTTTTATATCCAAAACATAATCTCATTTCGATATTATCTCTTTCTCCTTTAGCAAAAGTTTTATTACCAATCCATCTATCGGTAAAAGCTTTTTTCTGATTTTTTGATTTAATTTTTGCTTCTACATATTTATAAGCACTTTCTGGAGGGAGAGGAAAACATGTTTCTGAATAATTTTTAAATATATTTATGTATTCCTCCAAAATTAAATTTGATTCCATTGTTCCCGGTGATTGAATAATTTGAGATTTATAATTATTTTCTGTTCTAAAAATTACTTCAGTCTTTTTTATATTCTTATTTAAAGAAGAAATGAAGAGTAGTTTTATCCAAGCCTCTGCCAAACGACTTAAACTTAGTTTCGCATGAATCAATTCTATTACGGTGTCATCAGCTATGAAATATTCTTCTTTATTTGCATTTGATTTAGCATAAATTCTAATTATCTTATTATGTTTAATCAAACTTTTAGATAGACTTTCTAATAAATCTTTGATTTCTTTTTCTTTTATAAAAATACTATTATTAGGGATAATAATCCCATTCTCAACCAATTGATCATTTATGTTCAATTTTTTTAAATCATCAATAATATTATGATTATCAATCTCTAACTCCTGGATTATTTTTGTAATTAGTTGCGACTTCTGCAGATTACTTACATACTCCTCATCTGGATGATGAATAAATATTTCCTTGGGAGAAATATTTTTTTTATTTAACCAATATTTTTGTGGAGTCTTGAAAAAATAAATCAGTTCTGATAATTTGTAATTTTTAATATCAGATTTTTTTTCAATCCAATCTATATCTTCTACTAAAGAATAATTACTTTTAATTAATTTAGAACTATTAATATCATTTGTTTCTTTTTTATTTAAATCAGGATATTTTATTATTTGTACTCTTTTGCCTTGTTTTAAACAATTATCAAAAAAAGAAATTAACTGTTTTATAGGAAAAGAAACATCTAATTTTTTATTGTTTTTGTCATTCTTTACCCAAGAAACTATAAATTTATCTCTACAAGAAATTAACAACTCAAGAAATAAATATTTCTCTCTTTCAAAAACTGATGGGTCGCCCAGATGATATTTATTATTTAATAAATTAATATTTTCGTTGTTTGATAATTTTGGATAATAAACACTATTCATATCTATTAAGAAGATGACCTTATGTGGAATGTGCCTTGCATTCTCAATATCACTTATAAGGATCTTGTTGATACGTGATTTGCTTTTATATTTAGCTTCATTTATAAAAGAAATTAATATCTCTCTAAAAACATTTAACAAAATAAGATCATCAGGTATTAAAGGTATTGAGTGATTATCAAGAATTCTATTTATTTCACTTATTTCTAAATTAAAATTTTCATTAGAATCAGCAATACTTTTCAATACAAACTTTATCTTTTCAATCCAACTTGAGTAAGAAAAAGATCCTCTTAGCAAATTAATATATTTTTTAAGCTCAAGTAATAATTTAACCCATTTATTCAAATCCAAACTTATATTTTTCAAACTAAATGGTCTTAAATTAAGATTACTTAAATTTTCTCCTTTATCATAAATTAATCCTAAAGTAATTCTTTTTATGCACCATTCAAGAGTATTTTTTTCTTCCCCTAATCTTTCATTAGCATCTAATCCCCAATGAAAACCAACTTTTGTAAGTAAGAAAATAATTTCATTCTTCTCAGTAATATCAAAATCAAAAATGTTCTGAGTTACTTTTTTAGAAAGAAAATAATCTATTTTTTCAAGTGTAATTTTCTCATTTGCTATTTCAGTGATGTCAATTAAAAATTTATAAATGTCTGGAGAATCATAATTATCATCATCAATAAAAAAATAGGGTATTTTTTCACCATTAATTAACTCATTATTGAAGATATACTTTAGATAAGGTTTGATTTGCTTAGTTTGTGGAGATAAAATAGCAATATCACTATATTTAATACTCTCGCAAGAATTTATTATTTCTATAATCTTATTTCTTATATATTCTAATTGACTATTCTGATTAAAATGCTCACAAAGTAATATTGAATCATCCCTTTCATTCACGATAAAATCATTGCCATTATTATCAATTAGTCTTTTTTGTATTTGATTAAGAAGAGGAATATCTTTCTTCTCATGAAAATTAGTTGTTGGATCAATATATATTAAATTATTTTTTAAATTTATATCTTCTTTATAAATATTTTCCTCAATTAATTTTTGAAAGTTTGCTCCAAATTTACCAAATATTTTCTCTATATTTGTATTGTTTAAATTCAATTTACTTTTTAAATTATCAAATTCCAACTCACCTTCAAGAAAATTTATTCTATTCCATAAATCATCTCCTGCAGATAACAAATATAAATTTACCTTAGTGAATTTTGAAAGTTCTGAATAAAAGTTAATATGTAGTTTAGATAAGTTATTATCGGAAATAATATAAATTTGATTTGGTAATCGATATTGAACTTTTTTAACTTTTATTAAATGATTTATAAATTTAATCATATATAAACATGAAGGCTTTTCAGATATCTTTTTCTCTAATAATTTATATAAAATAGGCTGCCAAAATTGATCTGAATTTAAATTCTTAAATAGATTAAGTGAATTAATTTCATGTCTATTCCATTCAGCAATCATTTCAGGTCTAAAAATTAGATAATCAATGAAATTGTTCGCGATCTTTTTTGTAAGGTTATAAAGGTCTCCATCAATTGTTTTTTCATTATCCAAATATTTATTAATCCAATTTTTAAGCGGAAATGATTCTTTAAAGCTATTTAATTCTTCTAATGAATCAATAATGCCCCATTTAATCGACTCAAAATTCCATAAACCCATATCAATTCCAGGGAAAAAATTTGTCAATAATGATTCCGTGAAATTTGATATTGTTTTAAATTCATAAAGAGCACTTATTTTGTTTTTTATAGTTATTTGTTCACTTAACCACTTCCCCAAATAATAATTAGGAACAGCTATTTCTAAATTATCAGTTACAAGAGGAGGACATATTTTTAATTCTTCTGCCAAGAGCTCACTAATCACTTCAATTTTGTTTGACTTATATAGATTGAGCAATTTACTGGTTGGTTATATTACTCAACTTTAAATGGATCAGTTATTTCTGCATTAGGAAATTCGAATTCACCAACAGCCACAAACTCTAAACGCAGCTTTAAGAAAGTTATAAATTTTTTATCTGTCGATAAAATAGCTGCTGGAGGTGATGGAATTTTTCCTTTTAGATCAACAAATTGGGTGGTTTGCAAAAATGATGGATTTTTTAAAAGCCAAAAATCTTTTTCTTTATTATTTTCTTTATAGTTTCTCATCCTCTCTTTCAAAATCTCCTCAATTGGTTCTTCAACAGTTAAGAACTTTTCACTTGCCGCAACGAAAAAATATGTTGTCATTTTGAAATTTAAATTAGTGTAATAAGGGACTTCATTTCACGTACAGACTTTTCTAATCCTATCGCTAAAGCCCTTGCAACAATACTATGACCTATGTTTAGCTCGTTCATATTGTTAATTGATGCAATTTTTTTAACATTATTATAGTTAAGGCCATGACCAGCATTAACAACTAATCCAAGGTCATTTGCTAAATGTGTAGACTCTATAATCCTTTGGAGCTCTTTATATTGTTCAGATCCCGATAGTTCAGCATATTTTCCAGTATGTAATTCTATAAAATCAAACCCTATTTCTTTTGAATAATTTATCTGTTCGCCAAGAGGATCAATAAATGCACTTACTTCTATATTTGAATCCTTTAAATTCCCAACAGCCTTCTTAAGGTATTGCACATTACTTTTTAAATCCAACCCGCCTTCAGTAGTAACTTCCTCTCTTTTCTCGGGTACAAGCGTTACATAATCGGGAAGAATTTTTTTGGCAATTTCTAACATTTCTTCTGTAGCAGCCATCTCTAAATTGAGTTTTGTTTTTATAGTCTCTTTCAGAAGGAATACGTCCCTGTCTTGTATATGTCTTCTATCTTCTCTTAGATGCACTGTTATGGAATCTGCCCCTCCTAATTCAGCTAAAAAAGCAAATTGCACAGGGTCAGGCTCGACAGTTTTCCTTGCTTGCCTTACATTTGCAATATGATCAATATTTACTCCTAAAGTAGCCATAATTTTGAAAATCTAAGTTTCTGGACAATCTAGTAACCGCCCAATAATAGCTAATAAAAAAAGGCAAACACTTAAATTATTAATATATAGTAAATAGAACTTGAAGAAGAATTCCTTAAATATTTGGCATAAAATCAACCCTGTATTGGGATTTATTGCAATGTTCGTTACTCAGGACGTTGTTTTGAGATTCTTTTTTAGAAAAAAGAAAATATTAAAAAATGGTTTTTCGATTCCCATTAATTCCTCTATCATTTTGGCTCCAACCCACAGATCAAGATGGGACGGCTTAATACTTACAATGGCGATGGGTAGAAGAGTAACAAAAAAGGATTGTAGATTTATGGTTACTAAATCCGAAATGAGAGGAATACAAGGTTGGTTTTTAAAAAGACTTGGATGTTTTTCAATAAATCAATTATCGCCATCTCTCTCAGCTTTAAGATATGCAATTGATCTTATAGAAAAAGGAGAACAACTAGTTGTTTTCCCCGAAGGAAAGATTAATAGATATGGGAAAAAATTAGTTCTCAAAGAAGGGCTATGTAGATTAGCTAGATTAGCTACCAAAAAAACAACGTCTATTACTATTATTCCAATTGGAATTGCTTATAGCAAAATACCTCCGAACTTTAGGGGCGAATTCTGTTTATCCTTTGGAAAACCAATCCCAATTAATGATTACTCAAACTTTACAATCAAGGACTTTAATAAATTTCTAAATGGAAAAATGACTCAAGAGGAAGAAAAAGCATTAAAAAATGTAGGTAGATGAATCTGCAATAAGTTACTATGAATTTTAATAATTGAAAAAGAAAATGAAATTCTTAAAATTAATCCCAATTTTATTTATATTTTTTGGAAATGTTCCTTACAAAAATAAAGTTCATGCAGAAATAAAGAATCCAGAAGACTTCAGAGTACTCTCAAATGAGAGTAAAAAGCTTTCCATATCAAACGTTGAATATTTTATAAATGAAGGTGATAAATATATTAAAAACGGGGATTTTGAAAAAGCTAAAGATTTTTACTTAGACGCTAGAAAACTAGCAAAACAACTTGCGTCTTTTTATTCTGATCTAAATTCATCGTTCAAAGGAGTTGATGCGAGAATACCCAATGAAATGCAAAGGAAAGGTAAGCAAACATTACAAATTTTGGCAGTATCAAATGAGAGATTAGCCTCTTTGTATATAAAAACTGAAAAGCCAGATGTTGCAGTACCCTTACTTGTTGAAACAATTAGAATAATGTCACCTAATAGTCCTGAAGGTAAAGAAGCTTATGAAAGATTGATCCAACTAGGATTTGTTGAAACAAAATACAAAGGTTAATTAAATTTACTATGATTACGAAAACAGAAGTTATTAAATTAATCACTAAAAAAATCCCAAGTTCCCAAGTTTTTGTTGAAAACCTCAAGGGAAATGATCATTTGCAAGTAACTGTAATTGCATCTGAATTCAATGGATTATCATTAGTTAAACAACACCAGCTAGTATATTCTGCTTTAAAGGAAGAATTAGCTTCAGAGGCTATCCATGCACTGGCATTAAAAACAGAAACTCCAAATTGAATTATGGACAACCTAACAAAAGATAAAATACAAAAACTTATTGATTCTAATCCAGTGATGGTTTTCATGAAAGGGACTAAATTAATGCCTCAATGCGGTTTTTCAAACAATGTAGTTCAAATACTAAATTCTTTAGGGGTAGAATTTGGTACTTTTGATGTTTTAAGTGATTTCGCTATAAGAGAAGGCATCAAGGAATATTCAGATTGGCCAACAATTCCTCAAGTTTACTTAAAAGGAGAATTTCTTGGTGGATCAGACATTCTTATTGAGATGTACAACTCTGGATCTCTTAAAGAAAAAATAGAAATTGAACTAGCGTCTTAAGACAATTAGTGAGTATAAATACTGTATAGATTAATAAAAATTAATATTTTAAATCCTTTTTTTATCAAAAAAACCTTTATTTCCATCTCCATCTGGATCAATAAAACTTGACGGATCTAAAATCCATCTTTCAATTAATCTTTCTAATTTCTCTTGATCTTTTTGCTCTAAACTACTGCAATTCCTTAATGCTTGGAGATAACCATCACTATATAATTTAAGATCAGATGGCGTATGAAAACGAGTAACTAAGTCCTGGCAACTATCGCAAATTGACTGAAAGTGACGAATTGCTTTAGGGTTTTCAAATGATGTCATAATTCGATAAATTCTGATTTTTATTTTGCATTTGTTATACCTTATTAATGATGATCAAAAATTGCCTGGCCAAACAGTAATTAAGAATGCAATCAACTGAGCAAATCTTAGCTTCAACTCCTGGCAGTTCACAATTGCCTACGAGCTCTCAAACCCCCTCAAGAGTTTTAGTTGTTGAACCTCACCCCACACTTAGAACAGTACTTGTGCAAAGGCTTCGCCAAGATGGCCATTTAGCTGCAGCAGTAGGTACAGCTGCAGAAGCTATTGACTTATGCAGAGAACAATCACCTGACTTATTAGTTAGCGCAGAAATCCTTGAGCAGAATACTGCAATGAGACTAGCCCAACAACTGGGTTCTTCAGTCATAGTTTTAACAGCAAGATCAGGTGTTGAAGCATTAGTTAATCTATTAGATGAAGGGGCAGATGATGTTCTCAGAAAACCTTTTGGACTTGAAGAGCTTGCAGCACGATGCAGAACACTCCTTAAAAGGGGAAGGATAGGATTACAAGAAAAAGTTGAGGTTGGACCTTTAGAAGTTCATCTTCTTTTAAGACAAGTTACTCTAAGCGAGAAGCCCGTAGAATTAAGCCCTAGGGAGTTTGCATTGCTTTGTGCTCTTTTAATGCCTCCAGGAATGGTAAGAAGTCGTCAAGAGCTTTTAAGGATGGCTTGGCCGCCCTTCAGTGGTGGCCCTAGGTCTGTAGATACTCAGGTATTAACTTTGAGAAGAAAATTAGAACAGGCTGGGTTGGGAGAAGGTGGGGGGATAACCACTGTTAGACAACAAGGTTATAGATTTAGTATTGATAATATTTAATTTAGAAAAGCAAAAAGTTCGCCAATAATCATTAAAACTGATAGTAATGTCAGTAATTTATATGTCCATAGTGGTGATATGTAAGATATTTCATTAATAGAAATCCCTGTTTTACTGGAAACAATTAATAAGAATTTTTC
>CACKJL010000005.1 GCA_902600395.1 uncultured Prochlorococcus sp.
TTTTTGAATATATTTTGAATATTCCTTTGCCGCCTCAAGATCATGAATTGAACATGGACCCACAATGACTAAAAGCTTCTGATCATTATGATGCAAAATATTTTGTATCGATCTTCTTGTTTTAGATACTGTATTAGCAGAGTCGTGATCTAAAGGTATATCATTATGTAATCTGCTTGGAGGTATTAATGGACGTGTTTCAAGAACATGTAAATCTGATGTCTTTTCTAAAGCTGAATTATTTGATGATGTCGTCATTGATTAATTAAGAAGTTTGAATATTTAAAAAAGCATTTATGAATACTCTCCTTTTCAATATTAAAAATAACAATAGATTAGGCATTAAACCTTACTAATGAAGAATTTGGAAACATTGCTAAAAGATTATGCAGATCATGTAGCTGAAAGAGCTGCAAAAGGTATACCTCCTTTACCTTTAAATGCTGAACAAACAAATTGTATTACAAAATTATTAGAACAAGATAGTATTTACGATTCATCTTATTTACTTGATTTACTAATAAATAGAGTACCCCCAGGAGTTGATGAGGCTGCTTACGTAAAAGCAAGCTGGCTTACGGCTATTGTTAATTCCGAAAAATATTGCAAATCAATTAATCCCGAAAAAGCAATTGAAATACTAGGAACAATGATAGGCGGATACAATGTAAATTCTTTGGTTGAAATACTTAAAGGAGAAAATAGTTTACTCGCAAAAAAAGCTGCAGAAGTTTTAAAAAATATTATTCTTGTTTACGACTCGGCTAATGAAATTTATGAATTATCTCAAAATAATATTTATGCAAAAGAAGTTATAAATAGTTGGGCAAATGCAGAATGGTTCATAAATAAAAAAGTTCTGGAGAAAGAGATTACTTGTTTAGTATTTAAAGTTGACGGTGAGACAAACACAGACGACTTATCTCCAGCTGTACATGCAACAACACGCCCGGATATTCCGATGCATGCATTAGCTATGTTGGAATTTAAAAAACCTGATGGACTAAAGATTCTTGATAATTTAAAAAAACAAAATTTACCAATAGCTTATGTTGGAGATGTTGTTGGAACAGGGAGTTCTAGAAAATCTGCTATTAATTCACTCATTTGGCATATAGGAGAAGATATCGCTTTTGTTCCCAACAAAAAAACAGGTGGAATAATAATTGGCAGCAAAATAGCCCCAATTTTCTACAATACTGCTCAAGATTCAGGAGCTTTACCTATAGAAGCTGACGTATCTCAAATGAAAACTGGAGATGTTATTAAAATATATCCCTACAAAGGCATTATTAAAAAAATTGAAAAAGATTCAAATACTGAAGAATTAATAAGCAAATTCGAGTTGTATCCATCAACTCTTACTGATGAAATTCAAGCTGGCGGAAGAATAAATCTTATGATTGGAAGATCTCTTACGGACAAAATTAGAAACAAATTAAATTATCAACCAAGTGAAATATTTACTAGACCAAAAAATCCAACCGAAAGTAGTGCCGGATTTACTCAAGCTCAAAAAATAGTGGGCAAAGCATGCGGTTTAGATGGAGTTAGGCCAGGAATGACCTGTGAGCCAATTATGACCACAGTTGGTAGTCAAGATACTACTGGGCCAATGACGAGAGACGAATTAAAAGAACTAGCTTGTTTAGGATTTACTGCAGATTTAGTTATGCAAAGTTTTTGTCATACAGCTGCATATCCTAAACCAGTAGATCTACTTACCCATAAAGAATTACCTGATTTTATATCTCAAAGAGGTGGAGTAGCTCTTAAGCCTGGAGACGGCATCATTCATAGCTGGCTTAACAGAATGCTTCTCCCTGATACTGTTGGCACAGGTGGAGATAGTCATACAAGATTTCCTCTTGGCATTTCATTTCCTGGAGGCTCAGGCATTGTTGCATTTGCCGCTGCAATAGGATCAATGCCATTAAATATGCCGGAATCTGTGCTGATTAAATTTAAGGGAGAATTATTACCAGGAATTACTCTTAGAGATTTAGTTAATGCAATCCCTCTCTTTGCAATTAAAAAAGGACTCTTAACTGTTGAAAAAGAAAATAAGAAAAATATATTCAACGGGAAAATTATGGAAATTGAGGGATTACCAAACCTAAAACTTGAACAAGCTTTTGAACTCACTGATGCTACTGCAGAACGCTCATGCGCTGGTAGCACAATACTTTTATCCCAAGAAACTGTTAAAGATTATATAAAAAGCAATATTTGCCTGCTAGAAAAAATGATCGAGAGCAATTATGAAGATTCAAAATCGATTTCAAGAAGAATAAATGATATGAAAAATTGGTTAAAAAAACCATCATTAATTCAACCAGATTCAAATGCTCAGTATGAAGAAATCATTGAAATTGATTTAGCAAAAGTAACACAACCTATAGTTGCTTGCCCTAATGATCCAGATAATGTAAAAGAAATAACTGATGTTGCAAATACAAATATTGACGAGGTTTTTATAGGTTCTTGCATGACAAATATTGGTCATTACAGGGCAGCTGCAAAAGTTCTTGAAGGAGTACAAAATTTAAAAGCTAAATTATGGATTTGTCCACCAACAAAGATGGATGAAGAAACTCTAAAAGCTGAAGGCTACTATAAAATTTTTGAAGATTGTGGTGCAAGATTAGAGTTACCAGGCTGTTCTTTATGTATGGGAAATCAAGCTAGAGTTGATGAAGGTTCTGTAGTATTTTCTACCAGTACTAGAAATTTTGACAATAGACTTGGCAAGAATGCGCAAGTATTTTTAGGGAGTGCAGAATTGGCAGCAGTTTGTGCACTGCTTGGAAAAATACCTGAAATAGAAGAATATCAGGATATTACTAAAAATAAAATTAATCCATATTCAGATGAACTTTATCGCTATCTTCAATTTGATGAAATACACGATTTCAGCTTGACAAAGTAATCATGGACCATGCCAAACTTTATAAAAGATAATATTCAAAAAACAAGTAATAATTCTTCTCGTAGCATCAAAAAATTATTAAAACAAAGATCTCTAGTCGTTGCATTTTCGCTATTATTAACAGGTCTAGGGGCTTCAATTACAAGCATATCTTTTAAAACTGGAATCTATTTTATTAATAGTTGGAGATTAGCATTATTAGACCAATTCCCATCTATTGCGGTCTTACCTATTTTTGGAGCTCTTGGCGGAGCTATTGCAGGATATTTGATCAAAAATATAGCACCTGCTGCAAAAGGTTCAGGTGTGAGTCAAATCATGGGCTTTTTAAGACATAAAAAAGTTCCAATGAATTTAAAAGTAGGATTAGTAAAGCTTATATCAGGAATTATTGCGATTGGTAGTGGATTCCCTTTAGGTCCAGAAGGTCCATCAGTTCAAATGGGAGGATCCGTAGCTTGGCAAATGGCCAAGTGGCTAAAAGCTCCTACAGCCTTCAGAAGAGTAATAGTAGCAGCAGGTGGCGGTGCTGGAATAGCTGCAGTATTTAGCGCTCCATTAGGAGGGTTTATCTATGCAATAGAGGAGTTATTAAACTCTGCTAGACCAGTAATTTTATTATTAGTAGTAATTACAACTTTTATTGCAGATTCATCTGCTGATATTATTCAAGCCTTGGGTTTAGATCCTAAAGCAGGAGGCTTTGATTTTAACCTCGGATTTTTGATTCAAAAAGAATATGACCCATCAGTTTTTTTCTTACCTGTAGATTTTATTTACTTAGTTTTACTAGGAATAATAATTGGGATATTTGCAGAATTGTACAGCCGATATGTTTTGTTAATGCAAACTCTTGGGAAAAAGTGGTATAAAAATAAATTTGTTTTAAAAATGAGTATCTGTGGACTTATTTTAGGAAGTATCTACTCTTTTTTACCTAGTACATTTCATAATTTAGATGAATTACAGAAAATAATAGCTGAACAAAATACAAGTATTGGAATTGCTTTATTAGCAGTTTTAGTGCTATTTATCACGACAGGTTTAGCTGCAGCATCCGGAGCTCCTGGAGGACTATTCTATCCAATGCTTACTTTAGGAGGGTCAATAGGACTAATAATGGGGAGCTGGGTGGAAATTGCTACAGGACATGCACCAAGTACTTACATTTTTGCGGGAATGGGAGCTTTCGTAGCAGGATGTTCGCGAACGCCAATAACAGCAATGTTTTTAGCTTTTGCTTTAACAAAAAATTTATTAATAATGAAACCTGTGTTAATCAGCTGCATTGCCAGTTTCTTGATAGCAAGAGCTTTTAATGAAGAATCAATTTATGAAAGACAAATACAAATAGAATTAGAAGACTAAGAAACTATCTTCAATCAAAAACAGCAGTTTTGCTGTTATAGACAAATACTTGATGATTTAGATGTAATCTCACTGCTCTTGCTAAAGCTATTCTTTCAATATCTCTTCCTTTTCTAATCAAATCATCAACTTCATCCCTATGACTTACATTAACTGTACATTGCTCTATTATAGGGCCTTCATCAAGATCTTCAGTAACATAGTGAGCAGTAGCACCGATTAATTTAACACCTCTCTTCCATGCTCTATGATATGGTTGCCCGCCCTTAAATGCAGGTAAGAAAGAATGATGAATATTTATTATTGAAGAAAACTTTTTTAAAAAAGAGTCACTCAAAATTTGCATATATTTGGCTAATACAACAAGATCAATGTCATATTCATTAAGTAAATTTAAAAATTGATCTTCAACAATAGTTTTATCAGTTTTAAAAGTATCAATATGGACAAATTTTGCATTAAAGTCATTTGCAATATTTTCAAGATGAGAATGATTTGAAATTATTAAAGGAACTTTCATTTTGAGTTCTCCGTTTCTTACTCGCCAAAGTAAATCAATCAAACAATGATTTTGTTTACTCACGAAAATAGCAACATTTGGGATTTCATCAGAATAATTTACGTTAAATTGTCCATTTACTTCATCTGCAATTTTTTCAAACTCTTTATAAATTTCATCCCTATTAAAAGATTCATTGTTACTATTCCATTCAATTCGACTAAGAAACAAACCAGCATCTTGATCTGTATGATGATCAGAATGTTTTATGTTGCCACCGTAATTTGAAATCCAACTTGTAAGTAAACTTACAAGGCCAGGACGATCGGGACAAACAATTTTGAATATAATTGAAGGATGTTCCAAAAATCTTTAACTATTAAGTCAAATAAGCAAGTATATCTAATATATCAATGAAAAGCTTAAAAGAAAATTTTCAAAAAGCAAACATAGTTATCATTGGATCAGGGGTTATTGGAAAATTTAACGCCTTAGAATTATCAGAATTAGGTTTCCAGGTAACGATAATAGATCCAACTCAACTGCAAAATAGTAGCAATGCAGCTTTAGGCTTACTAATGGGTAATATGTATCAAAAAAGAAGGGGTAGAAGCTGGGATCTCAGGAAACAAAGTATTGAATTATGGCCACAATGGATTACGTTCCTACAAAAATTTAATTATGAATTAAATATCGAAAAACCATTAATACAACTAACTACTAATGAAGAAAAGTTTAAAAAATTAGAGAAATTTGTTTATGAAAATAATGATCCAACGTTACTAATTTTAGAAAGAGACTCAATATTAATCAAGAATATAAATAAAGCCTTCCAAACAAAAAATATAAAAGGAATGATCTCCTTCAAAGATGGAAGAATAAATGCTTTATCGTTGCTTCAAACATTAGATAAATATCTAAAACATAAAAAAGTAAATTATTTACAAGGAGAAATAATAAAAATAAGAAAATTAAACAATCAATGGATTTCTACAACAAGGAATAATGAAAATATCAAATCTGACGTGGTTATTTTGTGTAATTCACTAAAAGCGATTGATTTAATAGATAGCCTACCTCACAAAATCAAATTAAAGCCTGTTTTAGGTCAAGCTATGGAAATTGAGATTAATGATGCAGAAGTTGATTTGTTATCGCTGCCAAAACAATTCAGTATAAATGGTAAAAATATAATTCCAAAATCAAAAAATAAGCTAATTATTGGATCAACTGATGAATATAGTAATAAGCCAGAAAAAAATACATTCGAAAAACTCATAAATTTTCTTGATAAAAAACCAAATTGGCTGGAGAAAGGAAAAATTTCTAAAAAGTGGTATGGAATTAGGTCAAGACCAGATGGTGAGCCTTCACCAATAATGAAAAATCTTGAAGATGGACTAATTATATGTACAGGTTTTTATAAAAATGGGATTTTACTGGCTCCCGCTTGTTCTAAATGGGTTGCTAATGAAATTAAAAATTACCTTTACTAATCTTTTGTTTCAGTAAAGTCTGCATCAATTACGTCATCTCCACCTTTTTCATTTGAATCATTCTGATCAGGACCGCCTGCTGCTCCAGGAGATGGTGGCTGATTGCCTGGCTGCTGATAAACAGATGAACCAACTGCATAAAGTTCTTGCTGGAGTTCTTCAAGAAGTTTTTTCATTGATTCATAATCTTCTTTTGAAGTTGCTTCTTTTAAAGCATTACTTTTTTCTTCAACTTTAGACTTTGCTGCAGCATCAATTTTATCTCCTAACTCACCAAGTTGCTTTTCTGTCTGGTAAACAAGTGTTTCAGCTTGATTTTTTAAATCAATTTTTTCTCTTTTTTCTTTATCTGCAGATGCATTTGATTCAGCATCTTTTACCATTTTTTCTACTTCATTATCAGATAGAGTAGAAGCACCAGTAATAGAGATACTTTGCTCTTTACCACTTCCTTTATCTTTAGCAGTAACACTAAGAATTCCATTTGCATCGATATCAAATGTAACTTCAATTTGCGGAACTCCTCTTGGTGCTGACGGTATTCCATCCAATCTAAAGGTTCCTAAGCTTTTGTTGTCAGAAGCCATTTCTCTTTCACCCTGTAAAACGTGTATTTCAACATTTGTTTGACCGTCTACAGCAGTCGAATATGTTTCAGATTTCTTTGTAGGTACTGTAGTATTGCGATTTATCATTTTTGTCATTACTCCACCTAGAGTCTCTACACCTAGAGAAAGTGGAGTAACGTCAAGCAACAATATATCTTTAACCTCTCCTGCTAAAACTCCTCCCTGAATTGCAGCTCCAACAGCTACTACCTCATCAGGATTAACGGTTTGATTTGGATCTTTACCAATTATTTTTTTAACTAAATCTAAAACAGCTGGTATTCTAGATGAGCCTCCGACCATAACAACTTCATCAATTTCACTGGTAGAAATTTTTGCATCACTGATAGCTCTCTCAACTGGGGTCTTACACCTATCAATTAAAGAAGCTGCTAGTTCCTCAAACTTTACTCTAGTAAGATTCAAATCTAAATGTTTTGGTCCTTCAGGCGTGGCTGTAATAAAAGGTAAATTTATCTCACTTTGCGTAGCATTTGAGAGCTCTATTTTTGCTTTTTCTGCAGCTTCAGTCAATCTTTGCAAAGCTTGCTTATCTTGTCTAAGATCAATTCCCTCATTTGATTTAAAAGTATTAGCTAAGTGATCTACAATACATCTATCAAAATCATCACCACCTAAATGTGTATCTCCAGAAGTAGATAGAACTTCAGTTACTCCATCACCTGCTTCAATAACTGAGACATCAAATGTTCCTCCCCCTAAATCAAAAACAAGAATTTTTTCATTTTCTTTATCCAAACCATATGCTAAAGCCGCAGCAGTGGGCTCATTAACAATTCTTAGGACTTCTAAACCTGCAATCTTTCCAGCATCTTTAGTAGCCTGTCTTTGTGAATCATTAAAATAAGCTGGAACTGTAATTACAGCTTGTGTAACTTTTTCACCAAGGTATTTACCCGCATCATCTGCTAACTTTCTTAAAACTTGAGAACTTACCTCTTCAGGAGAAAACTGCTTATCCAAAATAGGACATTTTAATTTGACACTAGAACCAGATTTTTCAACAGAATAACTAACTTCTTTAGATTCTTCATTAACTTCGTCAACTCTTCTTCCAACAAATCGTTTTGCTGAATAAAAAGTATTTTCAGGGTTCATTACAGCCTGTCTTTTAGCTATTTGTCCAACAAGCTGATCTTGATTTTTTGTATATGCAACAACTGATGGAGTAGTTCTGAAACCCTCCGCATTTGCTATTACAGTAGGTTTACCACCTTCCATTACAGCAACACAACTATTAGTTGTTCCTAAATCGATTCCTACAACCTTACCCATGGGTAAACACTTTATATTTGTTATTCTCCATAATCGGTCATTGACGTCATTATTGTTACTCAAAAATGGGGTGTGGTTCCCGAACAGATCATTATTTTAAAGAAAAATTCTACACATGATTTCAAGTAAGACATCTTTTATAGCATTAATCGGCAATCCAGTAAGCCATTCATTGTCACCGATTATGCAGAATGCTGCATTCCAATATTTAGGCCTAGATTTAATTTATATTGCTATACCATGCAAAGATGAAGATCTAGAATTGGTTCTGAATTCTTTGAAAAAAATTAATTGCAAAGGTTTAAATATTACAATTCCCCACAAAGAAAAAGTATTTAACCTATGTAGTGAAATTTCGCCTATTGCAAGCAAACTGAAAGCCATTAATACCCTGAAATTAAATTCTGAAGATGAATGGAGCGCAACTAATACTGATTTAGAAGGATTTATTTATCCATTAAAAAATTTAAACTTAGCAAAGAAAAAATCCATAGTTCTTGGCTCCGGGGGTGCAGCAAAATCTGTTATTCAAGGTTTAATAAATTTAAATCTCTCAAAAATTTCAGTAATAGCGCGTAACAAATCATCACTAGATAAATTAATAAAAAACTTTGAAAATCAAATTGAACTTCAAAGCTTCTTAAGTAACGATAATCAAGCTCAAAATTTAATTGAAGAAGCAGATTTAATTGTAAATACAACACCAGTAGGAATGAAAACAGCCAAAAATGAAATGAATTTATTGCCATATGGAGATTATTTTTGGAGATCTCTTAACTCAAAAACTATTGTTTATGATTTAATCTATAATCCTGCTCCGACTCATCTATTAAAATTTAGCGCCAATAAAGGATGCATGACTATCGATGGTTTGCAAATGCTTGTTGCTCAGGGATTGAAATCATTATCATTTTGGACAAATGGCTTAGAAGTACCTTTTCATATTATGAATGATGCACTCAAAAATCATCTTTAAAATAATGCTAATTTTCTAGGAACTGCACATCATGATGTATCGTTAAAGATGAACAGACGCTCATGACATCAATTATATGAGCCAAAGACCTTGTCTGAAACTATGAACGATCAACAATTTTATTACGAAACCATGTATATCCTCCGTCCAGATATTGCGGAAGATGAAGTAACTAACCATATTGATAAATACAATAAGCTTTTAGAAGAATTTGGCGGTACCATCCTCGATAGTCAAATGAGAGGTAAAAGAAGATTAGCCTATCAAATAGCAAAACATAGAGAAGGAATTTACGTCCAACTAAGTCATCAAGGAGATGGACAACATATTTTCAAAATCGAAAAAGCAATGAGACTAAGTGAAGATGTTATTAGATACATGACCGTTAAACATGAAGGACCCTTGCCAACTCCAAAACCATCTACGAAAGGTTCAACTAAAGCAGATGATAAAGAAAATCCAGAAACTAAAGTTGAATCTAAGGAAGAACAACCAGTAGTAAGCGCAGATACTTCAACTTCGGGAAAAGATGATACTGAATCTAAAGAAAATGCAGAATCTTAAATGTTAATCTTTTGTTTTTGAATTTAATTCAGCCCATATTTTATTAGACATACCCCACATATAAATAAAACCCTCCGCTAAAGAATGATTAAAAACATCATCTTTGCTATAAGTTGCCAAATCTTCTCTGTAAAGTGAATTATTTTCCGACATTCTACCGATTACTATCGCGTTCCCCTTATGAAGTCTAATCTTTACTCTTCCATTAACTGCAGTTTGAGTCGAGGAAATAAATGAATCTAAACTATCTTTAAGAGGTCCAAACCAAAAACCTTGATAGACAAGTTGACCCCATTTTTTTTCAACTATTCCTTTAAAGTCGACAACGTCTGGATTTAATGTAATGCTTTCTAATTCTTTGTGAGCTTTGATTAAAAGCAAGAGGCCTGGTGTTTCGTAAATCTCTCTACTTTTAATTCCTACTACTCGGTCTTCAATCATATCAATTCTTCCAAAACCATGCTCACCTGCGAGAACATTAGCTTTTTTAATAATCTCTACGGGGGTTAGAGATTCATCATTAATTCCAACAGGAAGCCCATTTTTGAAAATAATTTCTACTTCTTGAGGAGAATCAGGTGAATTCTGAATAGATGATGTCATTGCAAAAATATCTTCAGGTGCTTCTTTCATTGGGTCTTCTAATATGCCTGCTTCAATACTCCTACCAAGTAAATTAACATCTATTGAATATGGTGATTTTTTTGATACTGGTGCAGGAATGCCAAACTTTTCTCCGTACACTATTGCCTCTTCCCTGCTCATATTCCATTCCCTTGCAGGAGTAATTATTTTTAAATCAGGACCTAAAGCATTTATTGCTAAATCAAATCGAACTTGATCATTCCCTTTACCAGTGCATCCATGAGCCACTGCATCAGCACTAAACTCTCGAGCAATATTTACAAGATTTTCTGCAATTAAAGGCCTAGCAAGAGCTGTAGATAAAGGATATTTATCTAAATATAATGCGTTTGCTCTAATGGCTGGGAAAGCGTATCTCTCAACAAAACTATTAACTAAATTGCCAACAATTGATTGAGATGCACCAGAATTTAAAGCTTTTTGCCTAATAAGTTCTAAATCCTCGCCTTGACCAAGATCTGCGACAAAAGTAACCACTTCTGAAATTCCATATTCATTCTTTAAATATGGAATACAAACGCTCGTATCAACGCCACCAGAATAAGCTAGTACAACTTTTTTTACCTGCTGCATCTAAATTTGCTCCATAAATTTAAATTTTTTGACGTAATTAAGAATTTGAAAACTTATTAAAGACTAATACTATTGTAACTAAAAGAGCTGGACCAAAAACTATTAATATGAGAAGAAAGTTATTAATTATTAAAACATTGGGATTCAAATATCCAATAAGTTTAAATAATCCAGACAACAGGGATGAAATTAGCCAAATAAAAAAGTATTTTAAATTTCCTTTATCAAACAAAGTTTTTAGTGTGCATCATTATGTATTATCTTATATATAGAACATTATCTATAATGGATTCAAACAAACTAAAACTTAGATTAGACGATATTTCTGAAGTCAATCCTGCTTTAACTTGCTACCACAGAAACGAGCCATCCCCTGTTTTGCCTTTAAGAGATGAACCAGATCTACTTTCTTGGCTTGAAAATACAGGAAGACTTATTGCAGAAAAAGATGGAGATTCACAAGAGATTAGTACAATAGAAGAAGAAGAACTTTCAGCACTTATGGGTGAAAAAGAAGATTATAAAACTGAAGAAGATCCTTCATTAGAAGATGATTGGGAAGATTAAAAAATTTAACTTTGAATCGTTATTTATATTAAATACTTTTGCTTTAATAGTTACTTCCTATTTTTTTAATAATTTTATTTTTACAGGAGTTTATATATTATTCTTCTTAATTTCTGTTTTTGCAACGAAAAATGGTCTAAAGATTATCAAAAAATTTAATTTACTTCAAAATATAAGAACAGAGGGTCCTTTTAATCACTATAAAAAAAATGATACTCCAACAATGGGTGGGTTTTTTTTGATTATCCCTTTTTTAATTTTTCTTCTAATAATAACTATAAATTTAGGATCCATTAAATTATTTCTTTTATTCCTGACTATTTTTGGTTTCCTTATTATAGGTTTTTTAGATGATTATTTAAGTATTAGAAACAAAGAAAATACAGGATTAAAAACAAAAGAGAAATTTATTTTACAAAGTGTCATCTCAATAATTTTTATATTGTTAGCCAACGAACAAAATTTAATCAGTCCATTAATAACAGTTTCTGACTCCTGGGGAATAAATATGAATATTTTCATATTGCCAATTTCTTTTTTAGTACTTGTGGGCATAAGTAATTCAGTAAATTTGACTGATGGACTAGATGGATTAGCAGCTGGATGCAGTGGTATTGTCTTTTATGGATTAGGAACAGAAATATTAATTAAAGAACAGCAAGAACTTTTTATTTTTAGCATCTTGTGTTTTTCGATGTCCGGCATATGTCTAGGATTTCTCAAATATAATAGTTATCCTGCAAAAATATTTATGGGTGACACAGGATCACTAAGTATTGGAGCAATTTTAGGATCTATAGCGATATTAACCAATAGCGTTTTTACCTTATCTATTTTCTCAGGAATATTTATTATTGAATCATTGTCAGTAATGATTCAAGTAGGGTTTTTTAAAATTACAAAAAAATTATTTCATAGAGGTAAACGCATATTTTTAATGGCTCCACTACACCACCATTTTGAACTTAAAGGAGTTAAAGAACAAAAAATAGTTGAAAATTTTTGGAAAATCAACATTTTACTTGTAATTTTAGGTATAGTTTTAAAAATCAATCTTTGAAAAATTTGTTATGAATTTTTTTACATGGAAAGATAATGGATTAACAAGTGACTGTTCAAGTCTTGATGCAATGGCATCAAGGTTTGAAGAAACTGCTAACTTAATGAAAAAACTATCTAAGAAAGGCTTTAAACTAAAGAAAACTCAAAATAATCAACTAATTCTTCACCCTGATCCTGAGGTATTTGATCAATGGGGTTTTATAAGTGAGGAAGTCCCTTTTAAACAACTTTGCTTAATGTCAGATGAAGAGTAACTATTTGAACTTAGGATTTCTTCAGTAAGTACTGATAAATAATTACGTACATGAGTGTTCCAACTAAAGTGCCTATTAACACCCTCAATTCCATTTCTACTCCATAATTTCCACTGATTATTATTTGCAATTCCTTTTTCAAGAATAACTTTCAACTCATTAATATCAGTAACATCTACTAGAAGTCCGTTTTCACATTTTGAGCGGATTTCTTTTGGACCTCCATCATTTGTTGATATTATTGGCAATCCACATGAAGAGGCTTCAAGCAGGGTTAAACCAAAAGGCTCAGTTAAAGCTGGATTTACAAATACACCTCCTCTACTAGCAGCCCACCTATACAAAGCAGGAATCTGACTTGGAAAATGTTTTTTGGGGTAAGCTACCTTGCCATACAAATTATATTTATCAATCATTTCAAAGATATTATGAAATACATCTTTTTGTTGAGGGTCAAGTTTAGAAGTATTATCTCGACAACCCAAAATTAAAATCAAATTAGTTTTCCTTTTTAATTTTTCAGATTTTCCATATGCCTCAATCAACGAGGGAATATTTTTTCTTCTTACAGCTCTAGAAATAGCCAAAAATGGAGGTTTAGAAGAATCCTTTAAAAAAGGTTTCATCATGTTATCAATTTCAGCAGTCTCGGTTGTGGAGTGAATATGGTGAAATTTATTATGATCAACACCTGGAGGAATAACTTTAGCTTTATGAGGTGAAAAAGAAGAATATTGGGAATATTGATACAACGACTCTTGTTTAGTGCTTGTAACAACAATATCTGCAGACTTCAATGCTTTTTCTTCTGCCTCAATTCTTTTACTTATAGAGTAAAGCTTTTCTATTTGATTAGTTTTTAAACCAATATCAAGCAATTTCCTTTTTTTCTCTCTTCCTAAAGAATGACCAGTAAAAATAAGAGGAACATTTAAGGATTTACTTAATTTGACTCCTACATATCCAGCATCTGCATAATGTGCATGAATGAAATTAGGTTTTTTATTTTTTTTATAGTAAGAAATTAGTCTTTCAGTTAGATGATCTAAATAAGGCCAAAGCAATTCCTTTCTTAAATATTTATTAGGTCCAAATTTAAATCTTAAAATTCTAACGCCAGGTTCTACAAATTCTTCTTCTTGAGAATATTCATCGTCCACTTTAGGGTCTTTTATAAAACGAGTAACTAAATCCACTTGATCAACTTCTGAAGTATTAGCTAAGCTTTTAATTAACTCTAAAACGTATTGTGTTTGCCCTCCTGTATCTGCATCCCTGCCTAACTCAAGATTTTTTGAACGTATAAGACCATGTAAATGTAAATGTAAAAAATTCAACCTCATTGAGCAAATCCTCCATCAACGGCCTTTAATACAAATAAGCTGAATTTTCTAAGGAAATATTAAGAAAGGATTATGATTTGAAATTTTTTTAATACAAAAGTTTTCAAAAAAGCAGTTATAGAGAAGCTTTATGCCTCTTTAAGAACAAATTTCGTATTGCTTAAATAATTAAAATAAAAAGAAATACAACAAGGATTTTCTTATTTCAGAACCTTTTTTAGATATTTTGCTGTATGACTTATAGGATTTTTAGCTACATCCTCAGGAATACCTTCTGCAATGATTTCTCCTCCTTTATCCCCTCCATCAGGCCCTAAATCGATAATCCAATCTGAACATCTAATAACATCTAAATTATGTTCAATAACAATTACTGAATTACCTTTATCTACCAAACGTTGTATCACATCCATTAATTTATGAACATCATAAAAACTTAACCCAGTGGTTGGTTCATCAATCAAGTATAAAGTTTTTCCAGTAGCTCTTTTTGACAATTCCGTGGCTAACTTTACTCTTTGAGCCTCTCCACCAGATAATGTAGGAGCTGGCTGACCTAATTTGACATATCCTAAGCCAACATCAACCAATGTAGATAATCTTTCAGCAGCTTGAGGTATAGCAGAAAAAGTTTCTGCAGCTTGTTCAACAGTCATCTCTAAAACATCAGATATATTGAATCCTTTATATTTCACCTGAAGAGTTTCCCTATTAAAACGAGCTCCTTTGCATACTTCACATTGAACATACACATCAGGTAAAAAATTCATTTCAATTACATTAACTCCCTGACCTTTACAAGCTTCGCATCTTCCTCCTTTTACGTTAAAGCTAAATTGACCAGCCTGATATCCTCTGGCTTTTGCTTCTACTGTGGCAGTAAATATCTGCCTTATAGGATCAAAAGCACCGGTATATGTGGCAGGATTTGATCTTGGAGTTCTTCCTATTGGAGATTGATCAATAACGATAACTTTATCAATTGCCTTTATACCCTTAAGCTCTTTTACACCTTGAGGAAAAGGGACTTTTAAACCTAGAGAATGACATAATGCAGGATGGAGTAATTCATTTATCAAAGTGCTCTTGCCACTTCCACTCACACCAGTTACAGAAACTAATCTTCCTAAAGGAAATTCAACAGAAATATTTTTTAAATTATTTTTAGAGCAATTATTTAAAAATAAACTTTTTTTTACAGATGATCTACGTTCTTTTGGAGTAGGAATAGACATCCTACCACTGAGATAAGCGCCAGTTAATGACTTTTCTGAATTTAAGACATCTTGATAAGATCCTTTAGCGATAATTTCCCCGCCATAAACACCTGCCCCTGGACCAATATCTACTAAATAATCTGCGGATTTCATAGTATCTTCATCATGTTCAACGACAACCAAAGTATTTCCCAAGTCTCTTAAGCTTTTTAATGTTTCTAATAATCTGTCATTGTCTCTCTGATGCAAACCAATACTTGGTTCATCTAATACATATAAAACACCAGTAAGACCAGCACCTATTTGTGTAGCCAATCTAATACGCTGAGCCTCACCACCAGACAAAGTCATAGCTGGTCTATCTAAAGTCAAATAATCTAAACCTACATTAATTAAAAACTTCAAACGTAAACGAATCTCTTTTAAAACCAATTCGCCTATCTGCTTTTGTTTTTCTGATAAAGATATATTTTCTTTCTTTGTCTTACCTAAACCCATTATGCGCTCTACGTGATTTAGGGTTTCAGAAACGCTTATAGAAGTTAAGTCAGTAATATTGTATGGACCAAGTTTAACTGCCAAAGCCTCAGGTCTTAATCTTTTTCCAGAACATGTCTTACAGGGAACTAATTCTAGATACTTTTCTAATTTTTGTTTAACTGATTCTCCATTGGCTTCATTCAGTTGCCTTTCTAATATTGGTAAAATCCCCTCAAAAGGTCTTTCAAAACCACTAGAGGTTTTAAAACGACTATCAGCTTGAATTAATATTGGTTTATCTGAACCCAAAAGTAGAACTTTTTTTTGCAAATCACTTAAATCTTTCCAAGGAGTTTTTAATTCAAAACCATAAGCTTGACCTACAGAATAAAGTAAAGAGAAGTAATAAGTATTATCTTTCTCACTCCAAGGAGCTATTGCAGCATAAACAGGCAATGTTTTATCAGGTATAACTCTATCTGCGGTAAATTTTTTTAAATAACCAATCCCATGACAATCTGGACAGGCACCATATGGGCTATTAAAAGAAAACAATCTAGGAGAAAGTTCTTCAACAATAGATCCATGTACAGGACATGCATAATTTTCTGAGTAAAGTTTTTCTCTCTCTAAGTTAGAAGGTAAATTTTCTCCTTTTTTTGGAACAACTTCGACTATTGCTAAGCCATCGCCTCTTTTGAGACAAGTTTGTAGTGAATCATTTAATCTTTCTTGTATTCCTTCTCTTGCAATTAATCTATCAACTACTACCTCAATATTATGAATTTGATTTTTATCTAATTCAATACTATCAGCAAGTTCTCTTACCTCTCCATTGATTCTTATCCTAGCAAAACCTTCAGCAGCTAATCCGCTTATTAATTTTGTATGAGTTCCTTTCTTACCTCTTACAACAGGAGCCAACAATTGGTACCTTGTTCCTTCTGGTAAAAGTAGAATTTGATCCACCATTTCATCAATCGTTTGAGGTGCAATTGGAATCCCGCAGTGGTGACAATGCGGCTCACCCGCACGACCAAACAATAATCTTAAATAATCTTGTATTTCTGTTACTGTTCCAACTGTTGATCGGGGATTATGACTTGTAGATTTTTGATCAATTGAAATAGCAGGTGATAAACCTTCAATATTGTCAACATCTGGTTTATCTACTTGACCCAAAAATTGCCTAGCGTATGCAGAAAGACTCTCAACATATCTTCTTTGCCCCTCAGCAAAAATAGTATCAAAGGCCAGAGAACTTTTACCACTTCCACTCACACCTGTAAAAACTATAAATTTATTCCTAGGTAGAGAAAGATCAATATTTTTTAAATTATGCTGACGAGCTCCCCTAATATTAATTGAGTTATCTTCTCCAAAACTATTATTAGCTTTATTAACCATGTATAAATCTAAAGTTGCGATTTAAAAAGGTTATTATAGTAGAATTTTTTCTGTTTTACGCAGCTGAGCGATCAAGAAGTCTAGAAGCATATTCATTTACTTCAAATGAACCTCCACCTATAAGTTCTATTAGTTCATTTTTTCTTTGATTTTTTGTAGTTAGTTTTGCAATTGAAGTATAAGTTATTCCATTAATTACGTTTTTATTAACTTTGAAGTGAGCTGATCCCCTAGCAGCTAGGAATGGCTGATGCGTAATACATAAGACTTGTTGATCGTTAGAAATTTCTTTTATGAGCTCAACCAAAGAAAATAGAGATTTACCACTTAAACCACTATCAATTTCATCTAAAAAGAAAGTATTGGGTTGTTTAGAAATACTAGATTTAATAGCTAATAAAAATCTTGACATTTCTCCGCCAGAAATAACATTTGATAATGGACCAAGCTTCTGATCAGGATTAGCCGAAAACAAAAAATTTATATCGTCAATTCCATCGCCAGAAGGCTTGCATTCAGAAAATTGAATTGAAAAATTTGCATTTTCTAAACCTAGATTGCTTAAAATTGACGTTACTGAATTTTGTAACTGTTTAGCAATTTTTTTTCTTTCAGTAGATTGAACAACAAATAAAGAATTTAATTTACTTTGTAAATTTTCAATTTGACCTTTAATCCTGCAAATCTCATTACCTTGATCATTTTGTTGAAAATACATCTTTAATTGATCGCGTTTTTCAATTAATTGAGTTAGATCCAATGAAAAAGTTCTCTCTAAGTTTTTTAAAAAGAATAATCTTTTTTGTATTTCTGGAAGATTAGATTCAGAATTTTCTATTTCTTGCAAATATGATTTTAGATCAAAAATTAAATCTTCAACATCAGCATGAATATTTAATAATTTCTCTCTAAATTTTTGAATCTTTAAATCGAAATCTGCTGTTTTATTTAAAATCTTTAGTGATTGATTTATAAAAGAAGTTACTGAGGGTTCATCATGACTGAAATTATTTAAATTTTCTAATGATGATTTAATTGAATTATTAATTTCAAGATTATTTACAAGTTTATTTTCTATTAACTCTAGTTCTAAAATTTCTTCATTTGAATTTAAATCAGCTTCTTCTAAACTCTTCAACATGTGTTTAATGACCAAGTTTTTTTCTTCTTGATTCCTAGAAAATTCTATTTTTTCATTCATTAATCTTGTTAAATCTTCACTTTCTCTCCATATACTTTTTATCCTTTCGCTAGTATCTCTAAATTCTTGAGAACATAAGTCATCAATAATTAGTCTCCTCTTATCTAATGAATCAAAGATAAAAGTGTCAGATTGAGCTGCAAAATCTATTAAAAATCCTCCAAGTGTTTCTAGTGATTGTCTACTAATTGGTAAATCATTAAGGCTATATTTGGATAAGATTTTATTATTTTTTTTATAAGATTTTCTTTTAATTTGTAGTTCTGAAGAAGTTATTTCAAAACCATTACTAATTAACCAATTATTAATTTGAAAGGAAGAAGAAAATACCGCCTCAATAAGGCAAAAATCTTTTCCTGGACGTATTAAATGTTTTAGAGGTATATTAGTTCCACCAAATAAAGCATTTAGAGAATCCAAAATTAATGATTTTCCTGACCCAGAATCCCCAGTTATGATATTCAAACCTTTTTCGAAATTAATTTCTATAATTTCTATTAAGGCAATATTTTCTATTTTTAATTGTATTAACATGATAAATCTTCCATATAAAAAAATTAACTTCTTTTTTAAAAAAATAAAGGTTTTAAATATATAAAGTTATGAAAGAAGATTTTACTGATTTTATTGAGGTATCTGGACTCCTAAATTATGATCCAGATACAATTTCTAAAATTTACAAAAAAAATCCTAAAAGACTTTTAAAAAGACTTTGGCAAACACTCATACCTATTTTTGCTTACATCTTCTCCGTTGGATGGGATAAGCTAACTGGAAGATTGAAAAATGAACAGCAAGCAAGATTTAGAGCTAAAGAATTAACAAATTTGTTGGTGGAACTTGGACCTGCATTTGTTAAAGCAGGCCAAGCTTTATCAACAAGACCAGATATAATCCCAGGGATTCTTCTAGAAGAATTATCTGAATTGCAAGATCAACTCCCTGGATTTGATGGCGATAAAGCTATGGAATTAATAGAAGAAGATTTAGGATACAAAATTAATGAGATTTTTTTAGAAATTGATAAAGAGCCAATTTCAGCTGCTTCTTTAGGGCAAGTGCATAAAGCTAAATTAAAAAATGATGAGATCGTTGCAATAAAAGTACAAAGGCCAGGTTTAAGAGAACAAATAACCTTAGATCTTTACATCGTGAGAAATATTGCTTATTGGCTAAAAAACAATATTGGATTAATAAGAAGTGACCTGGTTGCCTTGATTGATGAATTAGGCAAGAGAGTTTTTGAAGAGATGGATTATCTAAACGAAGCTGCAAATGCGGAAAAATTTAGAGATATGCATAGACATAACAAAATGATTGCCGTCCCAAAAATTTATAAAGAAATAACTTCAAGAAGAGTTTTAGCAATGGAATGGATAGACGGTACAAAATTAACAAATTTAGAAGACGTAAAAAAATTAGGAATTAATCCTGATGAAATGATTGATATAGGGGTGCAATGCAGTTTAGAACAACTTTTAGAACATGGTTTTTTTCATGCAGACCCACATCCAGGTAATTTATTAGCCTTAGAAGATGGAAGATTATGTTATCTAGATTTCGGAATGATGAGCGAGGTTTCCAGAGAATCTAGATCAGGATTAATTCAAGCAGTAGTACATTTAGTTAATAAAAACTTCGATAAATTGTCTCAAGATTTTGTAAAATTAGGGTTTTTATCAGAGGAAGTTAATCTAGAACCCATTGTTCCAGCATTTCAAGATGTTTTCATTAACGCCGTTGAACAAGGAGTTTCGAAAATGGATTTTAAGAGCGTTACAGACGACATGTCTGGTGTAATGTATAAATTCCCTTTCAGACTTCCCCCATATTATGCATTAATAATTAGGTCATTACTTACATTAGAAGGTATAGCTTTAAGCGTAGATCCAAACTTCAAAATTTTAGGCGCAGCTTATCCATATTTTGCAAGAAGATTGATGGAAGACCCTGATCCACAATTAAGGGAAAGCCTTAAAGAAATGCTTTTTGATAATAAAAAATTTAAGTGGGACCGTTTAGAAGATCTGCTATCTAATGCTGCAAAACAAACAAATCTTGATTTAGAAAAACTTTTAGACGAAGTTATAAATCTTCTCTTTTCTCCAAATGGAGGATTTCTTAGAAATGAGATAGTTGAAAGTTTAACAAATCAGATAGATTTACTTAGTCTAAGAATATTGAAAAGTTTGAATAACTATCTTCCACAATCAATTAAATTAAATACTATTAACGAAAATAACAAGTTGAGCGACTTTATAATGTACGTAGAGCCATTGAGGAACTTTTTAGAGATTTTGCAAAAAGTACCCGGATATTCAATTGACATTTTTCTAAAGAGAGTTCCAAGACTTATAAATGAGCCCTATACAAAAGAAATGGGTATAACAATAGCAAAAAAAGTAACTGAAAAAGGAGTAGTAAGACTTGTCAAGATTGCCGCTGGTGCAAATATCTAAATGAAGTTTAATCAATTATTAAGATTTAAAATATTTTTTATTTTACTTATTTCGCCATTATTTTTAAATTTTCCAAAAGCTAATGCCGCTGAGGAAATTAAAATCACATACAGCATATTTTCTAGGACAATTAAAGTAAATTCTTTAAAAAACTTTGCTAAAGAAGGTAAAGCCACACGAAAATTAAAAAGAATTTTGGAAGCAACCGGGTCTCCTGATAAGGAAATTAGAACAGTTTTAAATAAAGATTTTGAAGTTCCTATTAGCATTGCAAGCAAATTAGTATATTCTGAAATAGGTAATGTTTTTTTAACGAGACTTTCATCCATTATCCACCCACCCAGAGCAACTGATGAAAGAACGGGTATGTTGGCTCTTAGAGCAAGCGTTATTCAAGGAATTAAAATAGGGAATGGAAAAATAAATCTAATAAACTTTTTTGAAGGATATCCAACTAAAACTGTAATTTTAGATGTCAGCGCTTTAAGCAAAGTTATGAATAAAGTAGAATCGATTTCAGAATTATTAACTTTTTTCACCAATTCTCCTCTAGAAAAAATCAAAACAAATTAAACAACCATGGTGTTATTAAATAAAATTAAAAATAAACTGCATATCAATTACAGAAAAAAAAGATGGCCAGGTCTAATAGAGGCTTATAAACAATATCTACCAGTTACAAAGAAAACTCCTATTATTTCCCTCAATGAAGGAAATACACCACTAATTCTAAGCGAGTCAATAAGCAACTTAATTGGAAATGGAACAAAAGTTTTTTTAAAATATGATGGCCTTAATCCAACAGGATCTTTTAAAGATCGTGGTATGACTATGGCAATTAGCAAAGCAAAAGAAGAAGGCCGTGAAGCAGTAATTTGTGCGAGTACTGGAAACACCTCTGCTGCTGCTGCTGCATATGCTTCGAGAGGAGGATTAAAACCTTATGTATTAATCCCAGAAGGATTTGTTGCACAAGGAAAGCTTGCACAAGCATTAATGTATGGCGCTGAGATAATATCAATTAATGGAAACTTTGATAAGGCTCTTGAAATTGTTAGAGATTTATCCTCAGAACAGCCTATAGAACTTGTTAATTCTGTTAATCCATATCGAATTCAAGGACAAAAGACGGCAGCTTTTGAAATAGTTGATGACTTAGGTTATGCGCCTAATTGGCTTTGTATTCCAATGGGTAATGCAGGAAATATAACTGCTTATTGGATGGGATTTAAAGAATATTCAAAAATAAAAAGAAATTTGAAATTACCAATTATGATGGGTTTTCAATCCGAAGGCTCTGCTCCATTAGTTAAAAATATAATAGTTAAAGATCCAGAAACAATTGCAACTGCAATAAGAATTGGGAATCCTGTAAATAGAGAAAAAGCAAAAATAGTAAAAAAGGAGAGTAAAGGAGATTTTCAGTCAGTTACAGATGAAGAAATAATCAATGCTTATAAAATCCTTGCCAAAGAGGGGGTTTTCTGTGAACCTGCCAGTGCAGCATCAGTTGCTGGACTGATTAAAAATAAAAATAGAATTCAGAAAGAATCGACTATTGTTTGTGTTCTAACTGGAAATGGATTGAAAGATCCTGATTGCGCTATAAAAAA
The DNA here is from genome assembly GCA_902600395.1 of uncultured Prochlorococcus sp. Taxonomy (GTDB): domain Bacteria; phylum Cyanobacteriota; class Cyanobacteriia; order PCC-6307; family Cyanobiaceae; genus Prochlorococcus_A. The sequence goes on from CACKJL010000005.1 coordinate 22,558, forward strand.
CAACGATGCTATTTTTAGGAAAAATATTGAACCTTCATTAAAAAATATAACTAAAATCTTAGGATATTAAAATCCAAAAAAAATAGTGTCTGTGGAAATCAATTAAAAGCAACCCTCATTTGTTGAAAAGTACATAACAAGAAATTCTATTTGTTGAATAAATTTCAAATTTTCAAAAAAAGAAGGAAATATTCAACAAATAAAAATTTTTTTACACATATTCTTTTCTTAGTAAACTAAATAGTCAAGCTATTTGATTTGAGAATTCCACAGTTCCCACAAGAACTACTACTACTAAACTTTTTATTTTATTATTTATTTTTATATTAAAAGAAGAGTAAAAATAAATTTATTGAATTTAATTTACGAAAAAAGTATATTGTATTTGTAAAAAGTTCCAAATTCTGATGGAAATTATTTGTAATCAAAATGAATTAAATAATGCTATACAACTAGTAAGCAAGGCAGTTGCTTCAAGGCCAACGCATCCAATTCTTGCAAATATACTTTTAACAGCTGACGAAGGAACTAATAAAATTAGCGTCACAGGATTTGACTTGAATTTAGGAATTCAAACTTCTTTTGATGGAACTGTTAAACATAGTGGAGCTATCACTATACCTTCAAAACTTTTATCCGAAATAGTAAACAAACTACCTAATGAAACTCCTGTTTCTCTAGAAGTAGACGAGAATTCAGATAATATCCTAATAAAAAGTGACAGAGGTTCTTTTAATCTAAAAGGGATCCCCTCTGATGAATATCCCAATTTACCATTTGTTGAAAGCGGTACTTCTTTGAATATTAATCCTAGTTCTTTTTTAAAGGCCTTAAAATCTACCATTTTTGCCAGTAGTAATGATGATTCAAAGCAACTACTCACAGGTGTCAATTTTACTTTTAAACCAAATTATTTAGAGTCTGCTTCTACAGATGGCCATAGATTGGCTGTTGCTTTAATTGGTAACGAAGAAAATATTGAAAATAAAGAAAACTTATCTTCAAATTTTGATGATTTATCGGTAACTATTCCAACTAGATCATTAAGAGAAATTGAAAAACTAGTATCTTTAAGAAGCTCAGAAAATTCAATTAAGCTTTTCTATGATAAAGGTCAAGTAGTATTTATATCTTCTAATCAAATAATTACTACAAGAACTTTAGAAGGTACTTATCCTAATTATTCACAATTAATTCCTGATTCTTTTTCTAAAATTTTAAATTTTAATACAAAGAAATTAATTGATGCATTAGAAAGAATTGCTGTTTTGGCTGATCAGCAAAGTAGTGTAGTAAAGATTAAATTAGATGATAAAGATTTAGCTTCAATCAGTGCAGATGCTCAAGATATTGGAAATGCAAATGAATCAATACCTGTGTCTTATTCTGGAGAAAATTTTGATATTGCATTTAACGTAAGATATCTGTTAGAAGGTTTAAAAGTTATTGCTTCTGAAAATGTACTTTTAAAGTGTAATATTGCAACAACTCCAGCTGTTTTTGTACCAGAAGATAATCTAAATTCTTTTACTTATTTAGTTATGCCTGTGCAGGTTCGTTCTTAATTTGAAATTACCTAAAGAAATTTTATTAAGTGAATTACTAAATTATAGTGTTAAGGGTAATATGGTCCTTAATTATGGAAATGGTGAAAATGTTTGGATGCACCCTCCAGTTCATCGAATTCTAGGATGGTACTCTCGTCCTTCAAATTTTGATTTAAAAAGAAATGTTTGGCGGTTAAATCAAATTACTCAAATAATAGATAATGAAATTTATGTCAAAGGCGATCCAGCTATTTCGGATTTAGCAACTTTAAATAGGTTCCCAACTTTAATAGAAGCTAATCTTATAAATATAAATGGATCAAAAATAGGAGTCATTGCAGATTTTTTATTTGAAATGAAAACGGGAAAAATTAAATATTACTTAGTTTCTAGATCTAATCCTAAGATTCCAGGTTCTAGTAGATGGAAATTAAATATTGATAATATCAATGACCAACAACCGGGATTGGTATTTTGTAAAAGTAATTCTTTAGATGATTTATCTTTAATAAAATCAAGTATTAAAAATGAATTTATGCAAAAAGGAAAAAAAATTTTTGATAGATTTGATGATATGAAAAATATTGCTTCTAATAGATTAGAGGAATGGCTTGAAGAAGATGAAGATATTAGCCAAAACTTAGATTTTAAACAAAAAAGTTTTTATAATAATGACAGAACATCTATACCGTCTAGTGAAAAAAAAGAAGATGACCCTTGGATATAAATAATGATACATCAAGAAAATAATGATCTGTATGATCTTAATGAAGCACTGCAAGTTGAAAATTTAACACTTAATGATTACGAAGAAATTTGCAAAAGATTAAAGAGAAAACCTAACAGAACGGAATTAGGCATGTTTGGCGTTATGTGGTCCGAACATTGTTGTTATAGAAATTCAAAACCTTTACTATCTAAATTTCCCACTCAAGGTAAAAATGTTTTAGTTGGACCTGGAGAAAATGCCGGCGTTATTGATGTTGGAAATAATCAAAAACTTGTTTTTAAAATAGAAAGTCATAATCATCCTTCTGCTATTGAACCTTTTCAGGGCGCAGCAACAGGTGTAGGAGGGATTTTAAGAGATATATTCACAATGGGTGCAAGGCCAATCGCAGTTTTAAATTCATTGAGATTCGGTAACCTTGATAAATCATCAAATGTTGATTTACTACGAGGAGTTGTATCGGGTATTGCACATTATGGGAATTGCGTAGGTGTGCCGACTGTTGGAGGTGAAATTGACTTCGATGATAGTTACTCTGGAAATCCTCTAGTGAATGTTATGGCTTTAGGACTTTTAGAGACTGAGGAAATCGTTTGTTCTGGAGCTAAAAATGTAGGATCACCAGTGTTATATGTTGGTAATACAACTGGCAGAGATGGTGTTGGTGGAGCTAGTTTTGCTAGTTCAGAATTAACTACAACTTCATTGGATGATAGACCTGCCGTTCAGGTAGGTGATCCATTTGTTGAAAAAAGTCTTATTGAAGCTTGTTTGGATGCTTTCAAGACAGGGGATGTAATTGCAGCTCAAGATATGGGTGCTGCTGGTTTAACATGCAGTAGCGCAGAAATGGCCGCAAATGGAAATTTAGGGATATCTATTGATTTAGATTTGGTCCCTTCTAGAGAAGATGATATGTCCTCATACCAATATTTATTATCTGAATCGCAAGAAAGAATGTTGTTTGTCGTTAAAGAAGAAAAAATTAATGATCTTATTGAAAAATTTAATAAATGGGGATTATATGCCTCTGTTATTGGTGAAGTGATAGGAACTAATGAGGTAATTATTTCTCATAAAGGTAAAATTGTGGCCCAAATACCTACTTCTGCTTTATCTGATGATACTCCAGTAAATTTTCACAATGTGATTAATAACCCACCCGATGATCTTTTAAATAAATGGGAATGGACAGAAAATGATTTACCAGAAATTCATGAGCAAAAAATATTTTCATTGAAGGAAAATAAGAATTTTTCTTTTGCAGAAATCATTTTAAAACTACTCTCTAATCCATCAATAGCTTCTAAACGATGGATTTATAAACAATATGACTCTCAAGTTCAGGCAAATACAGTTTTTAAACCTGGAAAATCAGATGCAGCCGTAGTAAGACTAAGGGAACAAAATAAAAAAAATAAAAGTAAAGTATTTTCTGGTGTCGCTGCTTCAGTTGATTGCAATAGTAGATGGGTTGCGCTTGATCCTTTTAGAGGATCTATCGCTGCCGTTGCAGAGTCTGCTAGAAATGTTAGTTGTGTTGGTGCTGAACCAGTAGCAATTACAAATAATTTAAATTTTTCTTCCCCTGAGAATGAAATAGGATATTGGCAACTCTCATCTTCATGTAATGGAATTTCTGTAGCCTGTAAAGCTTTAGAAACACCTGTTACAGGAGGAAATGTATCTTTATATAATGAATCTAAAAATAAAGATAATCTAATTACTCCTATCAATCCTACTCCTGTTATTGGAATGGTTGGAAAGATAGATAATGTTGAAAAAGCTATAAGTAGTGAATGGAAAAATATTGAAGATCAAATCTGGTTAATTGGTTCTTCCAAATCAGAAATAAAAATTGCAGCTAGTTCTTATCTGGAATATTTTCATGGAGAAATTACAGGTCGGCCTCCAAAAATAGATTTATTGGATGAAAAGTTCTGCCAGAGTTTTTTGAGAAATGCGATTTTAAACAGTCTTGTAGTCTCTTCTCACGATATAAGCGACGGAGGTTTAGCTATAGCTTTAGCGGAGTCTTGTATTTTGTCAGCAAGGGGTGCAACTATAGAATTAGAGAAAGGTTTAAATAGAGTTGATAATTTATTGTTTGCCGAAGGGGGGTCAAGAATTATTTTTTCAATAAGTAAAATGAAAGAAAATAAATGGTTGAATTATTTAAAACAAAATCAAATAAAATTCCCATCAAGTGTTTATGTAAAAAAAATAGGATACGTATCTAGTGACACGTTGAAGATAAAAATCAACGAGAAAAATATTTGCAATATTAGGGTTGAGGAATTAACCGAAAAATTTAATAATAGTATTTCAGATTACTTTTAAATATGAAAAACATTATTCAACTATTAATCATTTTAAGTTATTAAGTTATGTGCGGAATAGTTGGAATCGTTTCTTCAAATGATGTAAATCAACAAATTTACGATAGTCTTTTGCTCTTGCAGCATAGAGGTCAAGACTCAACAGGTATAGCAACAATGGAAAATACTGTTTTTCATATACATAAGGTTAAAGGTCAGGTTAATACTGCTTATAGAACTAGAGATATGAGAAATTTAATTGGCAAAATTGGATTGGGTCATGTTAGGTATGCAACAAAGGGATCAGCAGAAAGTGTAGAAGAGGCACAGCCTTTTTATGTTAATGCACCTTATGGAATTGTTTTGATACATAATGGAAATTTGACTAATACCAGAGATTTAGAAAAACAGTTATTTAATGTCGACAAGCGGCATACAAATTCTTCAAGCGATACTGAAATGTTGTTAAATGTATTTGCGACAGAATTACAAGAACAAATTCATAATCAAGAATTAGAACCTGATATTATTTTTAATGCGGTCAAATCTTTACATAAAAGAATTCAGGGGTCATATGCTTCAATTGCGTTAATTTCAGGACATGGTTTATTAGCATTTAGAGATCCTTTTGGTATTAGGCCTTTAGTCATAGGGAAAAGAATTTCATTAATCACAAAAAAAGAAGAATGGATGGTTGCAAGCGAATCTTTAGTACTTGAGAATAATGATTATGAAGTAGTAAGAGATGTAGATCCAGGAGAAGCTGTTTTTATAAATCTTGATGGGGAGCTTTTCTCTAAGCAATGTTCAGAAAATCCAATGTTATTTCCCTGTGCTTTTGAATATGTTTATTTAGCTAGGCCAGATTCAATTATGAATGGAATATCAGTCTATAAAGCTCGTTTAAAGATGGGAGATTATTTAGCAGAAACAATAAAAGAAACAATCAATTCTGGAGATATTGATGTAGTTATGCCTATTCCTGATTCTTCTCGACCCGCGGCAATGCAAGTTGCAAGACAGTTAGGGATAGAATATAGGGAAGGTTTTTTTAAAAATAGATATGTTGGCAGAACTTTCATAATGCCTGGTCAGCAGAAACGTAAGAAATCTGTAAGGCAAAAATTAAATGCCATGAGTGCAGAGTTTAAAAATAAAAATGTATTAATTGTTGATGACTCGATAGTAAGAGGTACTACTTCAAAAGAAATTGTCCAGATGGCTAAAGATGCAGGAGCAAATAAAGTTTTTTTTACATCAGCAGCTCCGCCTGTACGTTATCCTCATGTTTATGGAATTAATATGCCTAATAGAGATGAATTAATAGCTTATAATAGAACAATAAGTGAAATCGCCGATAAACTTGAAATCGATAACCTTGTTTATCAAAGTGTTGAAAGTTTGCGTAAATCTATAATTGGGGATTCTTCTATTCAAGGTTTAGAGATGAGTTGTTTTACTGGTGATTATGTAACTGGAACAGTAAATCAAGAATACTTAAATTGGGTTGAAAATGAATATAAATCTTAGTCGAGAAAGTTTTCAAGTCGGAAACAATTTTCGAGGTATTCATCATTATCTATTTTTAAAAAATCAATTAAAAAGTTTGATTTGTTGGATTTGAAATTTAATTTATTAAGGTCTAATCTTGCAGATTTGTTTTTATTAGTTTCAATATCAAGGTAATGGTTACTTGTCATTATTTTTAGGAAGTTATCGTTTTTAAGTTGGGTTTTTTCATTCAAATATCCCAAACTGTATTCATTTGAGCAGTAAATTTCATTACTATTTATGCAAAATATTTTTCCTTGTTTAGATATTAAAAAAATATTTTCTCCATCATTAAATGTACAAGAAGAAACGATTTTTTCAGATGGTAAAAGTTTTGCAATCATTAATCCTTGGGATTGCTTGGAAGTTGGAGTTAAAAATTTATTTGATAAATTAAATTTAAAAATTCTTCCTATTGAGGTTAATATTATTAAGTTTTTGCTTTCATCAGAAATAAAAGAATCAATTGTTTTTAAATTATTTTTTAATTTTGTAATAGTGAAAGATCTATTGCTTTTAATCATATCTTCATCAAATAAAACTTTTTTAAATCTTCCATCTGAATTTAATATGCATAAATAATTTCTAGTTTCTTTTTTAATTGAATGAAAATTTATTATTTCACTAGGATGAATATTTCCAAGAATTTTATTATCTAATTTAAAGTCTTTATTTATACTTGATTCCCAATCAATGTTAAATACTTTTCCCGTATTTGTGATTCCAATTAATTTTATATTTTTTTCAATATTACATATAAATTTTTGAATGTTTTTATTATCTATAATTTTATTTACAACCTCAAATGATTTCTTGTAATTACCTAAAATCATCTTTTTTAAATAAAGTCTATTGTCTATGCATAATT
>CACKJL010000006.1 GCA_902600395.1 uncultured Prochlorococcus sp.
TAACGAATCAATCTTAGAGCGCACAAAAACTGAACAAACCCACAGATACATAACATCTGATCATGAAATGAATCTTGTTTTCTCAGAAAATACAGGTGAATATCTAAACAAAACTTCAGCTAACGCCATTCCTTCCTCCAAAAGTGAAAAAATAACTGAACTACCTGAGAAGAACGAAACTACTGAAATTATTGATACTGCAGAAAATTAATGGAAAAAGACGGTTTAGCTAAATCCTCAGATACTTCAATAGAAAAAGAAGGCTTTATAAGCCAGTTAATAAAAACATCTTAAAAAATTAATTTTGAATAAAAGTCGCTTAATTAAGCAAAATCTTTTAAAGTTCTTAAAGAATAATAATAAACCGTGAGTGAAAACATTCAACCAGCCTCTGAGGAAAACAAAATAGTTGAAGATTTTGAGAAAGAAAAACTTTCTGAAAATTCCTCAGGAGTTAATGTTGAACAACCTACTCTTAATCTAGAACAAAATAGATTCGAATGTAGAAGTTGTGGATATATTTATGATCCGTCTGAAGGAAATAAAAAATTAAACATACCTAAAAATACTCCTTTTTCAGAGTTGGATGGAAATACTTTTGCTTGCCCTGTTTGTCGAGCCGGTAAAAATTTTTATAAGGATATTGGATCTAGAGCAAAACCTAGTGGATTTGAAGAAAATTTAGTTTATGGATTTGGATTTAATAGTTTACCTCCTGGACAAAAAAATATATTGATTTTTGGAGGTTTGGCGTTTGCTGCTGCTATGTTCCTTTCTTTGTACTCTTTGCATTAAAATAATTAAATGAAAAATTTTTTTACCAGTATTCCTAATCTCCTTTTGTCTGTAGTTCTCTGTTTTGTTTTAAGCAGTTGTTCATCTACAGGCGTCAAGATGAATGAAAGCAGCCCTTGGAAAACAATTCAGTTTGAAGATCAGGCTAATGCTTTAGATGTTGATTTTATAGATGATAATCATGGGTTTTTAGTAGGCTCAAACAGATTGATTATGGAATCTACTGATGGTGGTGAAACATGGGAAAAAAGATCATTAGATATTTCTGCTGAAGAGAACTTTCGCCTTCTCGATATTGATTTTAAGGGTTCTGAAGGTTGGTTAATAGGGCAACCCTCTCTTGTAATGCATACTTTAGATGAAGGTAAAAATTGGACTAGGCTTTCACTTGGGAAGTTACCAGGCCAACCTTTCTTAGTTACCACTATTGATGAAGGAGTTGCTCAATTGGCAACAACCTCAGCAGCTATTTATGAAACTTCCAATAGCGGTGAAACATGGGAGGTAAAAGTATCAGATCCTTCGGAACAGGGAGGTATAAGAGATTTAAGAAGAACATCTAGCGGTGATTATGTGAGCGTAAGCAGTCTTGGAAATTTCTTCTCTACTCTTGATAGTGATAGTAATACTTGGATTGCTCACCAAAGAGCAAGTAGCAAGAGAGTGCAAAGCATTGGTTTCAATCCTGAAGGAAATTTATGGATGCTTTCAAGAGGTGCAGAAATTAGATTTAATGAAGATTCTAATAACCTAGAAAGTTGGTCAAAGCCTATTATCCCTATTCTTAATGGTTACAATTATTTAGATATGGGATGGGATCCAAATGGTGACATATGGGCTGGCGGTGGTAATGGCACTTTAATAGTAAGTAAAGATCAAGGTGAAACTTGGAATTCAGATCCTCTTGCTTCTGCATTGCCTACTAACTATATAAAAATAGTTTTTCTCGATAAGGAGTCTTTAGATAATCAAAAAGGATTCATACTTGGCGAGCGTGGTTACATTCTTAAATGGAATGGCTAAATCTGTAATAAATTAAAAAAAAAATAAAAAAAAAATAAAAAAAATATTAATTTTGGATTAATTTAACAACTGTCTGTAACCAAGCTGTTAAATTCTTCGCGAACTTATGATTTTACACTGTAAGATCATATGGTAAACATTTGTGATTATGGCCGCAGGTTCAACGGGTGAACGCCCATTCTTTGAAATAATCACCAGTATTAGGTACTGGATTATTCATGCAGTAACATTACCAGCTATCTTTATAGCAGGCTTCTTATTCGTATACACAGGTTTGGCTTACGACGCTTTCGGTACTCCTCGTCCTGATAGTTACTTTCAGGCATCTGAAGCAAAAGCTCCTGTTGTAACTCAAAGATTTGAAGCGAAGTCTCAACTTGATTTAAGAACAAAATAACTATGTCTAATTCTCAAGCTCCAATGCAGGCTGCGGAAGTCCGCGTTTATCCTATATTTACTGTTCGTTGGCTAGCAGTTCACGCTTTAGCTATCCCATCAGTATTCTTTTTAGGTTCCATTGCTGCTATGCAATTCGTAGCCCGATAAATTTAAAAATCATGCAAGTAAACGAAAATCCTAATAAAGTTCCAGTTGAACTTAATCGTACAAGCCTTTATTTAGGCTTACTATCAGTCTTTGTATTGGGAATTTTATTTTCCAGTTACTTTTTCAATTAAATTAAAACTATGAGTAAATTAAAAGGACCTGATGGAAGAATTCCAGACAGACTTCCCGACGGTAGACCAGCAGTTGCATGGGAAAGAAGATGGACTGAAGGTACTCTTCCTCTATGGCTTGTTGCTACAGCAGGTGGAATTGCAGTTATCTTCGTTTTAGGTATATTCTTCTATGGTTCATACCAAGGCGTTGGAGCTGGGGGCTAACAAATTTTTACCCTGACCTTACAATCACTAATAACAAGTAAGCCTAATAAGAATCAGTAAATATCCTTAGTTTCTCTTTTGTGGAGCTTGGGATATTTTCTTTTTGGGTTATCAATCCATCTTTTAAAGAAAAATGAGACTTACTTTTTGGTCTTTCTTTTTCAATTAATTTAGCTACTTCAAATATTATTTTATTAGCTACTTCGGTATTTGATCTAAGATTATCCAAAACCATCTCTACAGAAACTTCTTGATGAGTTTGATGCCAGCAATCATAATCAGTAACCATAGATAATGAGGAGTAAGCCATTTCAGCTTCTTTAGCTAATCTTGCTTCTGTGTGGTTCGTCATTCCAATTATTGAACATCCCCAACTCCTATATAAATTAGATTCTGCTCTAGTTGAGAAAGCGGGACCTTCCATTGCTAGATAGGTACCCCCTCTATGTAATTGTCTACCGCCAGGAATATTTTTTTCTCCGATTTCACTTAATATACGTGATAAATTTGTGCAAAAGGGATCTCCCATAGTTACGTGAGCAACAGCTCCCTCATTAAAGAAGGTTGCAGGTCTATTTTTAGTCCGGTCTATAAATTGATCTGGAACCACTATATCAAGTGGCCTTATCTGTTCTTGTAATGAACCAACTGCTGATGGAGCAATAATCCATCTTACTCCTATTGATCTTAGAGCCCAAATATTAGCTTTGTAAGGGATTTCAGAAGGATTTAAACTATGTGTTCTGCCATGTCTAGGAATAAATGCTATCTCTAGGTTTCCAAGATTATATACTTTTATTGAATCAGAAGGTTTACCATAGGGAGTATTGATTTCTAGTTCTCTTAAGTACTCTATTTGATCCATTGAATAAAATCCACTTCCACCAATCACTCCTAATCTTGATTTTTCAATTGGTAATAAATGTTCTTTATTCATAGTGATGTAAATGGCTTTTAATCATCTGGTACTAATTGGAGGGGGACACTCAAATGTTTCTTTATTGAAGAAATGGTTAATGTTTCCGAAATTAATGCCAGAAATTCCTGTTTCAATTATATCTAGAGATTCTCATTTGGTTTATTCGGCTATATTCCCATCGGTGATTTCAAAATCAATCACTTTAGAAGAGAGTTTAATTGATATAAGATCTTTAGCAAAAAATGCAAAAGTATCTTTTATAGAAGAAGAAGTAAAGGATATTGATTTCAATTTAAAGAAAATTGTTTTAAGTAATAGACCTTCAGTTAATTATTCGAAGTTGGTGCTTAATTATGGAAGTCAAACAATAATTCCAAAAGAATTTGAATCACTAGTTAAAAATCGAAATGCTTTTTCAATTAAACCTTTTTTAAGGGCTTATGACTCAATACTAAAAGAGGACATTTTTGATTCAGTTAATGAACTTCCATTTGTTATTGTTGGGAGTGGCCTTGCTGCAATTGAAGTATCATATGCTTTAAGAAAAAGATGGGTAAATAGACCTTTAAAACTATTATGTGATTCAAGAAAAATTAATAATAAAATTCTGAAAAGTTTACGGAATTCCAATATTGATTTAGTTGAAAAACTTAATTTTGATTATGGCAAGATTCTTTTATGTACTGGAAATACATCTCCGTTATGGACACAAAAAAAATTATTATATTCGGATTCTTATGGCAGAATAATTACAAATCAGAATTTGCAGATAAAAACTTTATCTGGAATCTTTGCTGTCGGTGATTGCGCAGTAGTAGGTTCAGCAAAAAGACCAGCATCGGGAGTTTTTGCAGTAAAAGTTGTAAATACATTAGTACAAAATCTAAAAAAAGATATAGAAGGGAGATCATTAAAAAAGTGGTTTCCTCAAAAGATCGGATTGCAAATAGTAAATATATTTCCAAGCCATCATCCAAAGGCTTTTGCTATTTATCGCAATTTTGTTTTCGGCCCTTCTTTTATTTTTTGGATTTTAAAGTATAAAATTGATCTCAACTTTATTAAAAAGTTCAGATCAAAAAGGCTAATTATGAAAGGTAGTGGGAAAAATATTTCATTAAATGATTGCAGGGGTTGTGCAGCTAAAATCCCTCAGATTGTTTTGAATAAATCATTAATAAATTCTAATTTAGATTCTTTTGCTTTATCTCCTGAAGATTCAGTTGAGATATATCAAAATGGTAAAGATATTATCTTGCAAAGTGTAGATGGATTCCCTGCTTTGGTAAGTGATCCTTGGCTTAATGCAAAAATTACTACTATGCATGCTTGCTCAGATTTGTGGGCATGCGGCGCAAAACTTTCATCTGCACAGGCTTTAATATCATTACCAAAAGTTGAAAGGGAATTTCAGAGTTACCTCTTTTCTCAATCCCTTCAAGGTATTAAATCAACAGTTGAGGATAATGGAGGTGAATTACTTGGAGGCCATACTTTCGAGGCAAGAAGTTTAGTAAATAAACCTTATTCATCAGGAATAGATATTTCTTTAACTGTCCAAGGCATTTTGAAAAATGGAGCAAAACCATGGCTTAAATCTGGAATGAAAATTGGAGATATTCTCATGATGTCTAGACCTCTGGGCGTTGGGATTTACTTTGCCGGTCAAATGCAAAATATTAATATGCTAGGTAGTTCTTCTGAAGTAATTAATAATTTAGTAAAAAGCCAGCAATATTTGATTGATGAAATTTATCTTTTTCAAAGTCAATATAAAGAATCATTAGTGAATGCTGCGACTGACATTACTGGATATGGATTTATTGGACATCTTAAAGAAATGGTCGAATCATCTAATTTATATAGGCAAAGCAATAATCTTGAGCAACTAAAAGTTTTATTAGATTTATTTGCATTTAAAGCTTATCCTGGAGTATTTGATTTAATAAGAAAAGATGTTAAAAGTACTTTTTTTGAATCTAATAAAGAAATTTTTGACAAAATTTATAAAGTAAATAAGCAAAAAAGAATAATTAATTTTTTAAACGAAAATTCATTAGATCAAGAGACTTTTAACGAGAGAATATCATTATTATTAGATCCTCAAACATGTGGCCCATTGTTGATTAGTTGCAATCGTAAATATGAAAATGTTCTAAATGATAAATGGTACAAGATTGGAGAAGTTGTAAAAATGTAATTAATTTCTATTTAATTTGTCAATTTCCAAATATCTTAATCTTTTGATTTCCTTTCCCATCTCCTTCCCTGGGTCCCATCCTTCTTTTTTTAAAGTTGCTCCATCTTTTTTTGATTTGATAAATTTGTAAATAAATAACCACTTAAACAATTTACGCCAGTATGGTCCTCCATCACAGATTAATAATTTGACTGTCTCATCGTTAAGGTTTCTTTCCTCAATAAATTCTGTCCAACTTGATGGAGAAAAATCATTGAAATTTTTTTGGTTTGTATTTAATATCTTTTTGATATTTAAATAATCTTCTAATATTTTTATCTCACTATTATTTACCAAAAATCTTTGACATGCTTTTTCTAAATCTTCTGAATCTTTTAATAAGTAAAGCATATGATTTCCCTTTAACTTCTTTATCCAATTTAGTCCTCTTAAAAACCTTTTATCGACTTTAATATTTTCATTTAAGATTGAGATAATTTCCCATTTATGAATTATCGAAATTACATTAGTCAAATTATCGTGTTTGCATATTTCAGCTAGTTCCATCCTTATTCGAATGCCTAGTGCAGGAGGGTAAATCATTTTCTGATGAGTTTCTGAACTTTTCCATGGCCATTGTCTAACTGTTTCTTGAGATTGTTTGAGTGAATTATTTGAAATATTGAAATCTAACCTTGAAGCATATTTTGCACATCTAATTAATCTACTTGGATCATCTGAAATACTATTACTGTGAAGTAAGTTCAATCTTTTACTTTTTATATCAGAAATTCCTTCATAAAGATCATAGATTTTCCTTGTCGAGACCTCAAAGGCTATTGAATTTATAGTGAAATCTCTCCTCTTAAGATCCTCCTCAATAGTACTTTTATTTACTGTGGGATTTAAGCCTGGAGCAGAATAAATTTCTTTTCTTGCAGAAGCAATATCAATTTTATAGTCATTAATATTTATTTCTACAGTGTTGTATAAATTAAATTCCTTGATTAGACATAAATCTACATTTGCAATATTTTTTTTTATAAATTTTGCAAGAGAAATAGAGGATCCTTCAATAACAAGATCAATATCTACAGGTTTAGAAAACGATTTTTTGTGGAATTTACTAATTAACAAATCTCTTAAATAACCGCCAACAAAAGCCACTCTAATATTGTTATTAGATTCTATGTATTTAGTAATAAGGTTATATAGGTTAAATGGAGTTTTGATTAATTCCCCTTGGATGTAATCAGAGATATCGTTCATGAGTTTTAACTTACATAACGAATTGGAGCTAATCTGGGATCTAGAATTTTACTTCCTTTATCACCAAATTTTACGGCTAAAGATATTTTTTCCCCACTCCCAAAAATATGTATAATTTCACCTTTGCCAAATTTTGAGTGAATTAGCTTATCTCCAACTATCCAGCTTTTCCCTTTACTTGGCCCTGAATATAATTTTCTTACTGCATTTATTGGTTTGTTAACAAATCCATTTGGATTGTTTCGATCAACTCTTGTTAAACGATCAAGATGCAAATCTCTTCTAATTGAAGCACCACCAGTTTGTGGTAATTCGCCATCCATCAGATCTTCAGGAATTTCCGAAAGAAATATTGAAGGAATTGTCGCTTCACGCATTCCACCCCATAATCTTCTTTCTCTGGCATGACTTAAGAAAACTCTTTCTTTAGCTCTAGTAATACCTACGTAGCATAATCTTCTTTCCTCTTCAAGAAGTGAGGGAGTATCTATTGATCGATGGCTAGGGAAGAGACCTTGTTCTAGCCCAGTGATAAAAACATTTTGAAATTCTAAACCTTTACTATTATGCAGAGTCATTAGAGTTACAGAGTTAGGATTATTTTTCTTGGTATCATTATCAGTTGTTAAGGCTGCTGTAGAAAGAAATCCCTCTACATCTCCACTTTCTGTTTCTTCTTCATATTGAGTAGCTGCATTAATTAGTTCTTGTAAGTTATTTCTTCTATCTTCAGATTCTTCAGTCCCACTAGAGAGCAAGTCACTTAAATAACCACTTTTTTCTAATATAAGTTGTAGTAGTTGAGCGGGACCTGAATTTTCTAGGTAACACATTAGATCATTCATTACTTCAGTAAATTTATTAATTCCTTTTGATGATCGGCCTATTGTTTCTTCAAGACTTTGCTTATCATTAAGAACCTCCCATAATGGGATATTTAACCTATTAGATAGTTCATTAAGTTTTTGAATAGTAGTCTTACCAATACCTCTTCTAGGAACATTTATGATTCGTAAAAGACTAACGTTATCTGAAGAATTAACCAGAACTTTCAAATATGCTATTGCATCTTTGATTTCTCTTCTATCATAAAAACGCAATCCTCCAAAAATTGTATAGGGAATGCGCCACCTTACAAGAGATTCTTCTAATACTCTCGATTGAGCTCTGGTTCGATATAAAATTGCAAAATTTTTCCAAATTGGGTTTTGATTATAGTTATTGAGTGATTTTATTTTATTGGTAATTGCTTCTGCCTCTGAAATTTCATCATCACAGCTGAGTAACGTTAAAAGTTCCCCTTTTTCTTTAGTAGCCTTTAAAACCTTGTCAATTCTTTCAGAGTTGTTTTCAATTAGTGAGTTTGCAGCATCAAGGATATTGGAAGATGACCTATAATTTTCTTCTAATTTAATTAAAGATGATTTTGTATCGTCTTTGATTGAAGTTTTAAAATCTTCTTGAAAACCAATTAAAATTCTGAAGTCAGCTGCTCTGAAACTATAAATACTTTGATCAGCATCCCCAACTACAAAAATTGATCGATCTTCCCAATCAAAGAATTTTTTTGGTTCAGTATTTCCAGCCGTAATTAATTTTATAAGTTCATATTGTGTTCTATTTGTATCTTGATATTCGTCAACTAAAATATGTTTAAATCGTTTGTGCCAGTAATCTCTGACTATATCATTTTGCCTCAATAAGAAAACAGGCAAAAGTAGAAGATCATCAAAGTCTAAAGAATTATTTTTTGAGAGCGAAATTCTATATCTCTTGTATGTTTCTGCAACTGTTTTATCAAAATTATTATCTGCTTTTTCTAAAAGATCATTAGAAGTTAAGCATTGATTTTTAGCATTACTTATTAGTCTTTTAATCTTTTTGGGATCATATCTTTTTGGATCAAGATTCATATCTTGACTAATAATTTCTTTTACTAATGTTTGAGAATCTGTTTCATCGTAAATTGAAAATTGCCTTGTCCACTTTAGGCCTTCTGGATCAATATATTTTTCAATATCGTATCTCAGAAGTCTTGAAAATAAAGAATGGAAAGTACCGATCCAAAGGTTCTGAAGCCTTTCTTGGTGAACGTTTGTTCTTAATTGATTCTGATCAATTTCTTTGAGAGTTGTCCAAGGCTGACCAAATTGATTAAAAGCTAATTCTTGGGCAAGAAGAACCTCTAATCTTGCTTTCATTTCTTTGGCAGCTTTGTTAGTGAAAGTGACTGCGAGAATGTTGTAGGGATCTATAGAGTTACCTTCAATAAGGTTTGCAATTCTGTGAGTAAGAGCCTTAGTTTTTCCGCTACCTGCACCAGCTACAACTAATAGTGGCCCACAAACATGTTTTACTGCTTGAAGTTGTTGATTGTTTAGGGACTTAAAAAGGAAATTGTTGGTTTGAGGCACTTTTGGGAGGGTTTTTCAAAAATCAGACTTTACTATGAGATTCAGATTCCGTTTCTAGATCTTCTAACTTTTTTTTTAAATTGATAAGTTCATTATTGTTATTAATTATTTCTTCAAATTTATTTTGAGGCATCTTTAATTTCATACTTCTATCTAGAATTTCTTTTTCCAATCTCTTTTTATATGAGGAAATAAGTTTCTTTGATAATTTTAAATCCTGTTGATCCAAAACTTTATTAAAATGTAACTTTATATTAGCGGAAAAAATTTTTTTATTTGAATTATTTCAACTATCACTTTGGAATGAAGTTATTAATTAAGAAGCGTTGCGTTAAGTTTGAAATTGTATTGTTTTTACTAGCTTTGTATTATTCTTAAGATCGATCTTTAATTTTTTACTACAGGAATGTCAGTTTCAAAAAATAATCAACTATTGTCAGCCGATAAGAAATTAAATGATTTAAGCAATATAAAAGAATTTATTAATACTGCAAACTCAAGATTAGATGCAATAACCTTAATAACCAATAATTCACATGCAATCGCAGCAGACGCTGTAACAGCAATGATTTGCGAAAATCAAGATTCACTTAATTCAAAAATATCTTTAAATACAACTAACAAGATGTCCGTTTGTTTAAGAGATGGAGAAATAATCCTAAGGATTGTTGCTTATCTTTTAATTTCTAATGACGAATCAGTTTTAGAAAAAAGTTGTTTGAAGGATCTTAAAAATACTTATCTTGCTCTTGGGGTACCTTTAAGAAATGCAAGAAGGGTTTTTGAATTAATGCGAGATGCAACTATCTCTGATTTGAATTCGACAGTTAATAATATGCGTGGAAACAAAGGCTTTCTTCCTAAATTAATATCTGAAACAGAGTTTCAATTTCAAAGGATAATTAATCTTTTAAACTAGCCAAATTCCTTATCTCTGAAGTATGGGACGTCTGAATAACTGAGTTATTTTCAAGATTTCTAATAGTAGAAAATCTGGATCTTACATGAGTGGATAAAAAGGAAATTCTTTCTTCGGAAACTGTTGATTTATAAATAGTTTTAATGTGTAAATTATTTTGTTCATCAACAAAATAATTGGATGATGAAATAAAGGATTCTGTATAACCTTTATTTCTTAAAACAATTCCTGAATTTTCATCTTTGGGTAAAAAAATCAGAATAGTTTCATCTTCCTCACGGATATCATTATTGTCCCAATCACTAATAGCTTGCCAGTTTATAGAAATGGCTATGCTCTCTAGGTTTAAACTAAATTTATAATTTTTAAAAATTTCAACGACTTTTTTATTTTTTTTGTTGATATGTTTTATATATATTTTACTAGTTGAGTTTTCAAATTCCTGAAAAGCTAAAGTGTGAGTACTTCTAATAGATTTCCACTCTCCTATACTTTTATCAATGAATTGATTAATTATTGTTAGATTCTTCGTCAAGTTTATCTTCTACGGAATGATTTTCTGCTTTTTGTATCATTCTTACCATTGAATCCACCATTAATCTCTTTGCAGAAGTTACTTTTAATCCAGAAGGAGTAGTTGATATTTGTTCTCCAGGGCGATCATATGAAGTTGGTCTAAATGGAGTCATCTAATAACTTTAAAAATTAATCGATTTCTATTCTTGCATGAATCATTCTTTATATAGTTATTGTTTGCGAAAATGTCATATCTTTCTTCTTTGATTACAGAATTATTAACTGTTTTGTTATTTAGGCATTTTATTTTTTGCCAATCCTGAAATAGTCGCTAAAGCAAACATTCCCAATAGAGCAATCCCAAGAAATAATCCTGCTCCCTGACTAACTCCAGCTCCTACTGCGACAAGTATAGAGTCACTGATTAGAAGACTTATTAATAATGCAGGAGTAAATATTTTCCAGCGAGTTCCTCCAATACCAATTGCATAGCTTAGAAAATCAAAAAGGCCAGTCATTAGAAGACCTGTCATGAGAAAGAAATTTTCTTCTAGTTGGTTTTGATTAAAACTTTCAATCTTTTTCATTGCTTTTGGGCCTACTAAATTACATACAGGAACCCGACCATAATTTCTTGCGATAAAGAAAGCCGCTTGGCAAAAAACGATATCAGAAAAGATTATTGTCATGTAACCTTTTTGAAATCCTAGTAATGAGCCAGCTAGCAGAGAATAAGCTGAACTTGGAAGGGCAGGTAAAATAATACTTACTCCTCTAAGTATGAATATTCCAAAAGGAGCCCAAATCCCCATATTTTGTATTTTGTTTCTTAGAGGTTCAATCCCATAATTTTGGATAAAATAAATCAATACAACAAATATTGTTATAAAAAAAACTACTGAGAGAAATTTCTGTATTTTATTCATTATTTTTCTAATAAATTTATTTGAAGTAAATTCTTAAATTTAGTATTTGATTCTATCTATAATAGAAATACTAATCAATAAAAATTTTTACAAATTTTTAATCTTATATTTTCTATTAACAAAAGATTTTTGTATTCTATAAGTTGACATGATTAATTCTGAGAATAAAGTTAATTTAATATTTTTTAGAAATATCATTTATTTAGTCCTTTCGATTATCATTGTCTTTTGTATTTCAATAAAAAAATCAGATGCTTTGCCTCATGAATGGGTTGGAGTCCCCAAAAGTGAATATGGAGAGCAGTTATGGGATAGGCAAAGTATAAAAAGGAATGAGGATGGTTCTGTAAGAGTATTGAGTAAATTTATTCCCAAAACAAAAAGTGAAATTACTAAAGATATACTCTATACAATGGATATAAATTGTTTTGAAAAATCATTTAGAGATGTTGATGTCTCAATAGATGAAGCAAATAGTAATTTCAATGATTTAGCTGATTGGCAAGATCCAAATGGAGATAAACTGATTTTGGGCGTTATTGGTCAAGTCTGCAGAGTCAAAAAATAAAAATTTTAAATTATAAAAAAAATACGAGAAAATTACGAGTTCTAAATGATTTTAAAGTATAAAACCCTGTCTATGACAGGGTTTTAAAGGTGCCAGGACCCAGATTTGAACTGGGGACACGGCGATTTTCAGTCGCCTGCTCTACCAACTGAGCTATCCCGGCTCTAACCTATATACTCTAAATTAAGATGTGTAGTTTGTGAAACCCTTTTAATTAAAAATTTTATATCTTCATCAAATATCTAAAAAAACCTTTATTTTGAGTTCATCGCTAACAAGGCTGTACCAAATGAAGTAGTTTTTTTACATGAAACTATTGGTATATTGATAATATTTTCTCTTATTTTTCTCCACTGAGGGTTTTTTGAACCTCCACCAATAGTAATAATTTTTTTTGGAAGTGAACCTGTTAGTTCGCCTAGCTTTTCCCATCCTTTCAATTCGATCTTAGCTAGACCCTCGAATAATGCATGTAAATAAAGTGAGTCGCTTACTGGCCTTGGACCAAGTATCGGCTTTAAATTAGAATCATTAATAGGAAATCTTTCTCCTTTACTATTAAGAGGTAAAAGATTTAAAGAAGTGTTTCGTGATGGATTTATTTGTCGACTGAGCTCTTTTATTTCTAAATCAGAGAAAAACTGAGACAATATACCACAGCCTGCGTTAGATGCTCCTCCACATATCCAATTGCCGTTTACTCTATGGGTTGTAATACCTTGTTTTTTTATAGGATTATCAATAATTTTCTTAACTACAATAGTTGTTCCTAAAACTGTGAGACCATCTTCTTTACCTAAATCTGCTGCTATTACACTTGCATTAGAGTCAGTAGTGCCTGAGATTAATATTAATTTCTTATTCAAGTTAAATCTCTCTGCTAAATCAAAATTCACTTGTCCAATAATTTTCCCACTTTTTATTATTTGAGGCAGGCATTTTCCCCATGAAGTATTGAGATAGCTTTTTGGCCATGATTCTTTTTTTAGATCCCAACCAAGTTTTAGATTATTACCTTCTTCTCCATAAGTCCAATCTTTTAAAAACCAACCAGTGATCCAATCAGATTGATGTCGTAAAAGTATATTTGTCCCATATTTATCTATTAGTTTTAATGCTTTAGCAAGACTACTGTATGGAGTTCGCAGATGATCTTCTCCAGAAGTTAATGATTCAAGAAGGATCTTATGTTCATTACATGCTTGGTCATAAGATATTGCTTCTCCTATTGGCTCTCCTCGTAAATTTGATGCTGTTAAAGTTCCTGATGTGCCAGATATAGCCAATTTTTGAAGGTTACTTTTTACCTCAATAGGTAAACATCCTAAGAGTTTTTCACAAGAATTAATCCAAGAATTTGGATTTTTAAAGCTATATAAATAAGGAACTGAATTTGAATATATCAATTCTTTATGAAAATTTATTATAGATATTCTTGCGCCACTAGTTCCAAAATCTAATCCCCCATAAAAATTATCAGGCATAGAATAAATATTTTTATAAAAATACTTTGGAAGCCTCCGCTAATTGGGCTGCTTTTTCTTCTACCTTTTCCCATGGGAGATCTAGATCTCTTCTGCCAAAATGTCCATAGGATGCAGTCTTTCTGAAAAATGTACCACCCATTTTTTGGGGTAGATTTCTTAGATCAAATTCTTTTATAATTGCTGCTGGTCTTAAATCAAAGTACTTATTAATGAGCTCAGTCAAATTAGCTTGTGAAATAACGCCAGTATCAAAAGTTTCAACAAGAATGGAAATCGGTTTTGCAACTCCAATTGCATAACTTAATTGTACTTCTGCCTTTTTTGCTAATTTTGCCTTAACTATACTTTTAGCTACATAACGTGCTGCATAAGCAGCTGATCTATCCACTTTTGTGGGATCTTTACCCGAAAATGCCCCTCCTCCGTGTCTTGCGTAACCCCCATAAGTATCTACTATAATTTTTCTTCCAGTAAGTCCGGCATCACCTTGAGGCCCCCCTACGACAAATTTGCCCGTTGGATTTACTAGAAATCTTGTTGTATGAATGTTTGGTTTGATTTCTAAATCTTCAGTAGCAGGAATTACAACATTCTTCCATAAATCTTCTTTTATTCTTTGACGAATTTCTTCTTCATTTGTTATGCCATCTATCTCAGGATTATGTTGAGTTGAAATTAAAATGGTATTAATCGATAGTGGTACTCCATTTTTATAATCAATACTTACTTGAGTTTTACCATCAGGGAGTAGATAATTAAGCATGTTTTCATGCCTTACCTTAGAAAGTTGAATGGCTAATCTATGAGCCAAGCTAATCGGTAAGGGCATTAATTCAGGAGTCTCATCGCATGCATATCCGAACATTATGCCTTGGTCGCCAGCACCGGTATTATCTTCTAAATCATCGTTAACATCATCTGCTTCGTTTACTCCTTGAGAAATATCTGGTGATTGCTCGTCAAGTGCTACTAAAACTGCACAACTATTTGCGTCAAAACCACCTGCTCTATAGCCCTCATATCCAATTTCTTTAATTACATTTCTAACAAGTTTTATATAATCGACTTTTGCTTTTGAAGTTATTTCTCCAGTAAGTAAACAAAGACCCGTATTTACAACAGTTTCGCATGCAACTCTACTTTCTGGATCTTCTGTCAATAAAGCGTCTAAAACAGCGTCACTAATTTGATCACATATTTTGTCAGGATGACCTTCAGTTACTGATTCTGAAGTGAAAATGAAATCACTCATTTACAAATAATTTTGGAATTAGGAAATATCCTAAATTAGATTATCGTTACAAATCAATTATTGTTAATTAAAAATAATTGTATAAGAATGATTAGGCTTAAGTTCTGATATTCGTGCACAAAATAAATAAGTGAAGTTATACTGTTTCAGCTGAAGCTGTGGTGATCTCTTCGTTCTCGTCAGTTTGTTCAAATAACATTTGTTTGTATTTCGCAGCCATTTCTTCAGCTTTACTAAAAACTTTTTGAGGGTCAGTTAGCATATCGCCTGGTTCAGGTTCAAGAGCTTTAGTAGATAATGAAATTCGTCCTCTTTCTGAATCAAGGTCAATTATCATAACCTTCATTTGGTCACTCACATTTAAAACATTATGAGGAGTCTCAATATGTTCATGACTAATCTCAGAAATGTGCAATAGCCCACTTACTCCACCAATATCAATAAAGGCTCCATAAGGTTTAATACCTTTTACAGAGCCAACAACAACTTCACCTACCTCAAGTCGATTCATTTTTTTCTCAACCAAAGCTCTCCTATGACTCAGTACTAATCTATTTCTCTCTTCATCAACTTCAAGAAATTTTAAAGGTAAATATTCACCTTCTAAGTCATCTTTAATTTTTCGAGCACTTATATGAGAGCCTGGGATAAAACCTCTTAAGCCCTCTACCCTGACAAGGGCTCCTCCTCTGTTTGTTGCAAAAACTTCAGAATATATAGTCGCATCTTCTTTTTGGAGTTGTCTAACCCTTTCCCACGCTCTTTGATATTCAATTCTTCTAATGGAGAGAGCTAATTGGCCATCTTCATTTTCTTCGCTCATTATGAAAAATTCTCTACTTTCTGAAGGTTGTAAGACATCATCAAGTCCTTCAACTCTATTTATTGAAACCTCCTGAACAGGCATAAAAGCAGCTGTTTTTGCCCCTATATCTATCATGGCTCCTTTGGGCTCTAGAGCAAAAACGGTACCTTTAACTAGATCGCCAGGCTTAAAGTTATAGTCATACTTACCCAAAAGTGATGCAAATTCTTCTTGTGTGAATCCTGCGTTCTCAAAATCAGTATTTGTTCTGCTAGAGGAAGAGTCTGCTGAAGGTATTTCACTCTTTTCGAATGATAAATCTTCCTCATTTTGTGAGGCTACATCATTATCTAACTCAGATGAATTTTTAATTTCTTGATCCTCAGAAAGTTCTTTAATGGTTTGAGAAGAATTTTCGTTCATTTTTTGTATCGCAGACTACCTAAGGTAGTTAGAAAGGAATGCTACTAGCCTGCAAACCAATAGCAAAAACATTTGTGATATGTATTCTACACTTTAAGATGCTGAATTTTATGAAATTGAAGCTAATTGGGTTTTTCCACTTCCTTTTAGAGATTCAAGAGTAGAAATAAAATCTTTTACTCCATTAAATTTTCTGTAAACTGAGGCGTATCTTATATAGGCTACTTCGTTTTCTTTCCTAAGATTTTTAAGTATTAATTCTCCAATTTGTGAAGATTTAATATCTTTATTAGAGTATTGAACGATTTGAGATTCAATTGCATCCACGAAATTAATAATTCCTTCACTACTGAAGTTAGTCTTTTCGCAAGCTCTTGATATACCAGTAAATAATTTTTGTTTATCAAATAATTCTCTGCTACCATCTTTCTTTAAAACTGAGACTGGCATAGATTCCACTCTTTCATAAGTTGTAAATCTAAAGCTGCAATTTAAGCACTCTCTTCTTCTTCGAACACTTTTACCACTATCAGCAGATCTTGATTCCAAAACTCTGCTATCTGTGTTTTGACAGGTTGGACACTGCATGTGGTGAAATAAGCTGTACTTTAACTCTAATAGTAGAGCAATATTTTAATTATGAAAAGTAAAAAAACCTCTTGTTAAAGAGGTTTTTTTTACTTAGTTCATTTTCTATCGAATTTAGGTGGGTCTCTAAAGGCGACAGCAAAGAATAAGGTAACAACTGCGAGAGTTAGAATTAGAACGTAAGCAAAAGCTTCCATAAGATTAAGTAAATAAGTTTAGTTTAAACCCTTCCTGGGATTCTTCTTGTGGTTTCGTCACCAAGTTTCTTGAATAAACCAAATTCAACTTGGTCGCCAATCTCAGCATCAATACCAGCAAAGGAATTTCTGTAAAGAGTTCTTGAAGCATGCCACCAGTGGCCAAACAAGAATAGCAATCCGAAACATAAATGTGCATATGTAAACCACGCTCTAGGTGAGCTTCGGAATACACCGTCAGATTTATATGTCTCACGGTCAAACTTGAATGCTTCTCCAAGCTGAGCTTTTCTAGCTAATCTTTTAACTACTGCAGGATCTGTAAATGTTTGTCCATCTAGATCTCCTCCATAGATAGTTGCAGTAATACCAGTTTGCTCAAATGAATACTTTGCTTCAGCTCTCCTGAATGGAATATCTGCCCTTACATTACCTTCTTTGTCTTCAAGAATGACAGGGAAGTTTTCAAAGAAATTAGGAATTCTTCTAACTTCTAATTCATTACCTTCCTTATCTTGAAATGCGATGTGACCTTGCCAACCAGTTGGTAATCCGTCACCATTTACAAGAGCTCCAACTCTAAATAATCCTCCCTTAGCTGGACTATTCCCAACATAATCATAGAAGGCTAATTTCTCTGGAATAGATGCATATGCCTCTGATTTAGTAGCACCATCATCTATAGCCGCTTGCACTCTTCTATTAATTTCAGTTTTGAAATAACCTGAATCCCATTGATATCTAGTAGGGCCAAAAAGCTCTACAGGGGTTGTTGCTGAACCATACCACATTGTTCCGGAAACAACGAAAGATACAAATAGTACAGCAGCTAAAGCACTAGCTAGGACACCTTCGAGACTTCCAAGTTTTAATGCTCTATATAGTCTTTCTCCGGGTCTGTTGGTGATGTGAAAAATACCTCCAATAATACCCATAAGTCCTGCCGCAATATGATTTGCTACTATACCTCCTGGGTTAAAAGGATTAAATCCTTCTACTCCCCAGGATGGTGCCACAGGTTCTACATGACCAGTTAATCCATAAGGGTCAGAAACCCAAATCCCAACGTTTGCGCAATGAAAAGCTCCAAAACCAAAACAGGTCAATCCAGCTAGAAGGAGGTGAATACCAAAAATTCTTGGTAGATCAAGAGCAGGCTCGCCAGTTCTTGAATCTTCCCATAAATCTAAGTCCCAGTATGTCCAGTGCCAAATAGAGGCCAACATCAATAGACCACTAAATACTATGTGAGCTGCTGCAACCCCTTCGAAACTCCAGAATCCGGGATCAACTCCAGTAGCACCCGTAATATCCCATCCGTTCCAACTACTTGTGATACCTAGTCTTGCCATAAAAGGCATAACGTACATTCCCTGTCTCCACATTGGATTGAGAACAGCATCAGAAGGATCAAAAATGGCTAATTCATAAAGAGCCATTGAACCGGCCCAGCCGGCTAATAATGCAGTATGCATAAGATGCACAGCAAGTAGTCGACCTGGGTCATTAATAACTACTGTGTGAACTCGATACCAAGGCAATCCCATCGGTTAATTTCTAGTAACTATGCTGTATAAACAGCTAAACATCACGATAGTAAGGGTTTTTTAGCCTTTGAGGGATTTTTGTAAATAAATTTATTTTCTTGCAAAAATTGGGCAAATCAATTAGCAGAACTGAATTTATAAGGAATTTTTGGCTAAAAACTGTTAATATTTTGGTCACAATTCTCAAAGTAAAACGCCAAAATAAGAAAAATAACTAAAAAAATGGCAACTATCAGATTTATTCGTGAGGATTTAGAGGTTCAATGCAATCCTGGTGAAAATTTAAGGGAACTTGTAATGAGAGAGAATTTACAGCTTTATGGATTAAAAGGTATTTTAGGAAATTGTGGAGGTGCAGGACAATGCAGTACTTGTTTTGTTTCAGTTGAAGGAGGCAATAATAATTCTTTGAGCCCTCTTTCATCTGTTGAAGAAGAAAAACTCAAAAATAGACCAGAAAATTGGCGCCTTGCATGCCAAACATTGATAAAATCATCTGCAGTAATTTTAACAAAACCACAATCACCTCCTTCAAATTTGGAAGAGCTAAAAAAGGTAAGTAAAAATAAAAAATTACCTCGCTAAATTGTTTAAGACTGTTAATCAGTTTTATAAAAATTGTTTATTTTTCCACTTTATTCCAAGATATATGTTTATAGTCATAGTACTTAATACAGAACTACCACTTAAATGGAAACAACTAACTTTGGATTTGTAGCTAGTCTTTTATTTGTAGGGGTGCCAACAATATTCCTTATAGGTCTTTTTATTTCTACACAAGATGGTGAAAAATCAAGCTTCTACTCTGACTCTAGTAAAGGTAGACTTGGGCCAAAACGCTAATGCTTTAATAAATGCTTTGCATTTCTGTTGAAGAATTTTTATTTTGGAAAAAAAAGCAACTTTCTAAAGGAGGCGACCAACAATCCTTTGCTGTTTTACTTGATTGTATAGGCGGTATAAGTACTACTGATCTAAACTTGATTACTATAAATCCTAGGGGTAACTTACATTTAAAAAAAAATTTAGAATTTTTAGAATATGTTTGGGACGATCATTTACTTAAATCTTGCCCAATTCAATACCTCTGTGGAATAACTTTTTGGAGAGACTTAAAATTAAAAGTTACAAACAAAGTACTCATTCCTAGGCCAGAAACAGAGCTTATAGTTGATATTGTCTTCAATATATTTCGAAAGAAATCAGAAGAATTATTTTTTGCTGAATTAGGAACTGGATCAGGAGCAATTAGTATTGCTTTGGCATTAGCTTATCCATTGAGCAAGGGGGTAGCAACTGACATAGATCAAGATGCATTAGAAATAGCCACTAAAAATTTTATAAATTCTTCTAAACAATCAAATTTAAAATTTTATTATGGAAACTGGTGGTCACCTCTAGAAAGTTTTAAAGGCAAATTAGACCTCGCTATTTCAAATCCGCCATATATTCCCAGGGATATTTATGAAAAATTACCTAAAGAAGTTAAAAATTTCGAACCTAAAGTTGCCTTACTAGGCGGCGAAGATGGTTTAAAACATATTAGGCAAATAATAAATAAAGCACCATTATTTTTAAAAGAGAATGGTTGGCTAATTTTAGAAAATCATTTTGATCAAAGTGAAAAAGTAAAACAACTACTGATTAAAAATAAATTTACATCAATAGAAATTGTGAAAGATCTTTCAGGCATTGGTAGGTTTACCATTGGAAGATATAAATAAATTATTATAGGTTAATAATCTTAATGAATTTAGTAAACTGCAAAACAGCATTTAAGACCCTTAAAAGTGGTTTGCCTATAATTTTCCCAACAGACACTTTACCTGCAATTGGATGCTTACCAAAATTTTCAAATATTATTTATGATTTTAAAAAAAGAGATAGAAATAAACCCTTAATTCTTATGGGATCAGAACATAAACAGTTAATCGATTATGTTCACGAATCAGCAAAAGAAGATTACGAAAATATAGCTTCAAAATATTGGCCTGGAGCTCTGACAATTGTCATTCCCACTTCAGCAAAGCAGACTACATCCCTTACCAGTAATGATCAGACTATTGGGTTGAGAATTCCAAATTCAAATATCGCACAATCTCTTTTGAGAGAAACAGGCCCACTCTTAACTTCAAGTGCAAATATTTCAGGGTTTAAAGGATCAATTACAGCTGAAGGTATTGCTCTAGACTTCCCTTCTATAAAAATTTTGGGCCCCATCCCCTGGGGGAAATGTAGTGGAAAAGCTAGTACTATTATATTCTGGAAGAAAAGTGGAAATTGGAAATTGATTAGAGAAGGAGAAGTAATAGTTAGGGAATTGTATTAATGTTTTTATTACTATTTTTTGTTTTATTAATTCAATTTTTTACTTACTGGATATTTGAACCCCTTGCATCTTTTTTAGGGTATGTTCTGGAAATAAGATTTTTTCCTATTGTTGCTCTGATAAGTTTAGTCTTTTTATTTTCAGCAAAGAGTATTGAACAGAATTAAATAAATCAATATGCCGGCTAACAGATTTGAACTGATGACCTTCGCTTTACAAAAGCGCTGCTCTACCGCTGAGCTAAGCCGGCAATCTCTTCATCTTACAATTAGGGAGGGTCAATTATCATTATTTTTTTAGCTTTTTTTAAATTTATTACTTTTTGATATCTTTGTTAGCTTTATCAGTTTTATCAGTTTTTTTGAATTTTATTTCTCCTGAAATAGTTCTTTTGATTGGCAAATTGGCAACTAGTGCAGTCATTCTATCCTCAGTCTCCAAACTTACTGCCACCTCCTCAAAATCAATTTCAACATATTTAGCAACAACATCAAGGATTTCTTTCCTCATTTTATCTAAAAGATCAGTTGTTAAGGAACTCATATCAACTCTGTCATGAGCAAGTACAAGTTGTAATCTTTCTCTAGCTGTATTCGCACTAGACGTTTCTCTGCCTAGTAATTTATTTATAAGATCTCTGAGAGTCATCATTTTAAAAAACCTTTGTTTGCATTAATCTCATGAATTTATCTTTAAGACTTTTGCCTTCTTTTTTAAGATCGATAATTGGTACATCTTTATTAGTAAGTCTTTGAGAAACATTCAAATAACATTTTTTTGCAGGAGATCTACCATCTGAAAGTGTCAGTGGCTCTCCTCTATTTGTACTTATTATTACCTGTTCATCTTCTAAAACAATCCCTAATAAAGGCAAAGAAAGTATTCCTTGAACATCTTCGATGGATAACATTTCTTGACTAGCCATCATGTTAGGGCGAACTCTATTGATTACAAGTTGAATAGGCTCAATATCTGAAGTATTAAGAATCCCTATTACTCTATCCGCATCCCGCACTGCCGATAATTCCGGGTTCGTTACAACAATAGCTTCTTTACAGGCTGCAAGAGCATTTTTAAAGCCATCTTCTACACCAGCAGGACAATCTACTAGGACAAAATCAAATTTCTCACTAAGTAGCTCACTAATTTTTTTCATATCTTCGGGTTTCATCCAATCCAACATCCTTGGATCTCCAGCAGGTAGAAGAGCAAGATTAGGTTCCTTTTTATGTCTAACCAATGCTTGGTCAAGACGACAATTTTTGTCTAGAACATCTTGAGCCGTATAAATGATGCGATTTTCTAATCCTAGAAGAAGATCTAAATTTCTTAAGCCAAAATCAGCATCTAATACAGCAGTTGTTGCTCCGCTATTAGCAAGTGCAATGCCTAGGTTTGCAGTTAAAGTAGTTTTTCCAACTCCTCCTTTACCTGAACAAATTAATATTGTGCGAGTATTCTTCCCCACGATTTTAAAGATTTTACAAATAATAAAGCCACTTACAGAAAGTTAAATATTTTAAAGATTAAGTAATTCTTAAATTTATCTATTTTGAATTAATTTATTGCAAATTATTGATTAATTTTTATTTTCGATTATCTGTGGCTTGATAATTATCGTTTGTTTATCTATTACCGCAATTTCTGGATAATAATTTTTGGGTTTATCCTTTGGTCCTATAGCTATAACATCTGCAATTCTCAACTGTAGAGGGCTTAGATAAAGTGATGCAATGGATGCATTTTTATTTCCACTTTTACCTGCGAATGCGATCCCTAGTAATTTGCCCCAAACATAAATATTTTTCTTAGCGGAAACTATTGCTCCTGGATTAACGTCTCCAATAATGCATAGGTTTCCATTTGAAGATATTCTTTCACCGGATCGTACTGTTCCTTTGTGAAGAATATCGTCTTTCTTTTTTGAATTTAACGATAGTAACTTTTTTTTAATCTCTTGCTCTTCAATAAAAACTGAATCAATTTTTAAAGACTTCCCACTTAATACTGTATTCCTATTATTTGAGTAAATGCGCAAAGAACAAATATTAATTTTGTTAAGGTGGGTTTTTAATTTTGCTAATTGATGAGAACTTATTGACTCGCTGACGGCAAAAATTTTTGCTTCTAAAGGTTCCTTGATGGAAGAAAAACTTTTGAAAGTTTCATGGATATTATCTAAATCTAATAAAGAAAAAATCTCTAAATATTCACTTTTAGTATTTTTTAAAACGATTTCCATTGAATTAAATCTAGGAATTGTTTTTTATTAATGAAATTTCATTTTTAATTTCATTTTTGATCATATCTGGATAAATAATAAAAGAGCTTTCCTCAGATCTCATTAAAGTTTTTATTAATGCAGAGCTATTTTCTAATGCGCTTTGATGAGTGCCGTCCCATATTTTTAGCGCATTATTAGATTCAAAACCTTTAAAAGAATTTTCCTTAATCCCACAAAATATTTCCGAATCATAACCATTCTTTTCACATAATTTTGTAGCAAATGCAAGGATTTTTAATCTGTTCATCTTACTTAAAAAACTTATGTCTGATGCCTTTAATAAATCTCTGTCAATAAACATTTTGCATAGTGTAGAAAGTGGCTCAAAAGATTCATCTTTCCATCTAATCAAATGATAATAAAAAGTTATATCATCATTTCTTATGAAATCATCAAAATTAACCTTTGAAGGTGAAAAAATCCATTTATACAGAGAATTATCTAACCAGATATTCTTTTCATAATTATGTTTTATTGTGTGTAATATTTTTTCTAGAATCCATGTTGATATTTCATTTATCTTGTGATTGTAAATAGTTCTATACATCAAGTTTCTAAGAACAAGGAAATGCTCAATAGCGATCACTCCTTTTGGTTTGATTCCAATATTCCCATCAGGTGAAAAGGTAAGAGCTGAAATTATTCTCTCTAAATCAACTAAACCGTAATTAGTACCTGTGTTGTAACTATCTCGTAAAAGATAATCGAGACGATCGCAATCAATCTCACTACTTATTAATGTTTTTAGAGGTTTTGAAAATAATTGTTTTGATTGAAATAATTCACAAATTTTTCTGGGTAAATCCTTGTCATACTTTTTGAGGATTGAATTTATTGGAGAATAATTTTTAACTAAGTTTTCAGACCATTTTTCGTGATCATGCTCGAATATTGTTTCGCTGGTATGGCTTAAAGGTCCATGACCTAAATCATGTAGTAGAGCTGCTCCATAAAGAACAAATTTATTTTCACAAAATGAAGATTTACTTTCAATTAATCTCTTAAAAATTTTTCTAGCTATACAAAAAACACCAATTGAGTGAGTAAATCTACTCGATTCTGCACCATGAAAAAGTAATGATGCTGCTCCAAGTTGTTTTATTCTTCTTAGTCTTTGAAAAGCGACTGTATCAATTAATTCCGTAATCATTAATTCTTCTGGCTTTCCTGCATCAAATACTATTTCTTTATGAATTGGGTCATGAAAAATTCTTTTAATACTCATGTTTTTAAGATTTTTTATTTTCAATCTTTAGCCATTTAAAGATTTAATTTCTCCCTTGTTTAATTCAATTGTTTGAACTGGAACTTCTTCTTTTTCTAGAAGCGACCCTAAAAATAATTCCGCATTCCTCACCCATTTATCGTCAGTACTTCCAAAATCAATTGCATCCGGTAGATCAAGTAATTTGTCAGGTGTTATACCTTGGCCTTGAATATTATTACCATCTGGTGTTAAATAACTAGCAACTGTTATGGCAATACCACTATCTTCCCCCAAACTTTTTAGGGATTGAATTAGACCTTTACCATAAGTTTGTTCTCCCATAAGAATTGACCTCTCATTATCTTTTAGAGAACCAGCAAGTATTTCACTGGCACTTGCAGTGCCTTTATTTACTAAAGTCACCATTGGTCCATCAAAAGATGTCTCTTTTTGAGAAATAATTGCATCTTTGATTCCATTTCTATCTTTTGTCTCGACTACGGGTTTCTCACTCAATAATGAGTCTGCAACTGCAATACCTGAGCTTACTAGTCCCCCTGAATTATTTCTAAGATCCAAGATTAAGCCCTCAACCTCTTTCTCTTTTAACTCTTGAAGAGCCTCTTCAACTTTTTTGGGTACGCTTTCGCTAAATTGAGTAATCCTTAAATATCCTATTGTGTGAGAATCGTCTCTTAATCTTTTTGTTCTAACTGGTCTGAGATCTACTGATCTCCTCTCTAAATCGACTTCCCTAATTTCTCCTGATTCCGTAGATAATTCAACCAAAACTTTTGTCCCTGATTCACCTCTTAACTTAGAGGCGGTACTTGCAAGCCCTAATTTTTCTGATGAGATTCCATCCACTGTCTCGATAATGTCCCCGCTTACTATTCCAGCTTCTTCAGCTGGCGACCCCCCAAGAGTGGAAACAACTTTAACTTTATTGTTATCATCTTCACCTAATTGAAGCCCAACACCATTAATTTCACTCCCAAAATTACTTGATTTCAGTAGCTCATAATCTTTGGGGCGTAAGACTCTCGTGTAGGGATCGTCTAGAGGTCTTAACATGTCTTCAATTGCAGAATAAGTCTCTTCACTTGTTTCAATTTGTTTCTGTAACGTTTTTTGTCTAATTCTTTTCCATTGGATTTCATCAAACTTTTCTGGATCATAAAAACCTTCGTTTACCAAGGTCCATGCGTCAAGTACTAATTGCCTGCTATCACTGAGAGCATCCACTCTTTCAATCAACAAAAGATTGAAAGAAAAAACGATGATCATTAAGGCAGTGATCATTGTTTTGAATGTTAAAAGTTTGTTAAAAGATGAATTCATTGGGTTAAGTGTTAACACCAAGTATAAGAATTTTAAGTAAGCTCTTTATATCAAAGCTAATTTTTTTTTGGATGGCGAATTCTTCATCTGTTTATGACTGGTTTCAAGAAAGACTTGAAATTCAAGACATAACTGACGACGTAACTTCCAAGTACGTACCCCCTCACGTAAACATTTTTTATTGTTTAGGTGGCATAACTTTAGTATGCTTCCTAATTCAATTTGCAACAGGTTTTGCAATGACTTTTTACTATAAGCCAACAGTTACTCAAGCTTATAATTCAGTAAGTTATTTGATGACCGATGTAAGTTTTGGATGGTTAATACGATCTGTTCATAGATGGAGTGCATCAATGATGGTTTTGATGTTAATCCTTCATGTTTTTAGAGTTTACCTTACAGGTGGTTTCAAAAGGCCTAGAGAATTAACTTGGGTGACAGGTGTTGTAATGGCAGTCATAACAGTAGCCTTTGGAGTAACAGGATATTCCTTACCTTGGGATCAAGTAGGTTATTGGGCAGTCAAAATTGTTTCAGGTGTACCTGCTGCAATACCAGTAATAGGCGATTTTATGGTCGAACTGCTTAGAGGCGGAGAAAGTGTTGGACAATCAACCCTTACAAGATTTTATAGCCTTCACACTTTCGTCTTGCCTTGGTCATTAGCTGTTTTCATGTTGATGCATTTTTTAATGATTCGTAAACAGGGTATTTCAGGTCCCTTATAAACTTTTATACTTAAAATATTTTAATAGTTCTTTATGTCTACATTAAAAAAACCAGATTTATCCGATCCAAAATTAAGAGCAAAACTTGCCAAAGGTATGGGCCATAACTATTACGGCGAGCCTGCTTGGCCAAACGATTTATTGTATATATTCCCAGTGGTTATTTTAGGAACTATTGCATGCGTAGTCGGACTTGCTGTTCTTGACCCTGCAATGCTAGGAGACAAGGCAAATCCATTCGCAACCCCCTTAGAAATTCTTCCAGAATGGTACCTATATCCTGTTTTTCAAATACTTAGGGTAGTTCCTAATAAACTTTTAGGTATAGCACTTCAAACATTAATTCCACTTGGATTAATGATTTTACCCTTTGTCGAAAACGTTAATAAATTCTCTAATCCATTTAGAAGACCAGTAGCGATGTCTGTGTTCTTGTTCGGAACTTTTCTAACTATATATCTTGGTATTGGAGCATGTTTGCCAATTGATAAATCCCTAACCTTAGGATTGTTTTAGATTCAAATTTGAAACATATCTAGATCGTCATACTCATTTCTTAGAAAATGATTCATTAATAAAAATCCAACAATTGTCCAGGTTTGATAAGTCCTTGATTGTTGTCCAACCCAAGTGCCAGTTGGACCATCAAAATATTCTGCCCATTCTTGCTTAGGTAGTTGATTAAGTTGACACCAATATGATTCTTCTATTAAAGATTTCATTTCTTCCATAAGAATCACATCATCAGAACCATATTTTTTTTGATGCAATAGAACAGCTGCACCAAAAAACCAAAGTAAACTTGGCCAATGACCGCCGTTATGGTAACTCCAAGGCCAATTCTTTGGATCCGAGCCAGTTTTGTTTTGCCATTCCTCGACATCCATATGCGGATGACAAATCCTCATCGGCATTTGAGCCATCAAATGCTGTCTGTTGTGTAAAACTAATCTAAATAGAGCTCTTTGTTCTTCAGGAGGAAGTACTCCGAACATACATGCTAAGGAATTCCCTAAACTGTAAAATCGAAAGTCAGGCCTTCCTGTCCTAATATTTCCTATTAAGTAGCCACCTCTATTCTCTAACCAATCTTGTAGCCATGATGGTACTACTTGAGGTTGAACGTTAAATTCATTGAAGTGTTGATCATCACCATACTGCTCAGTTGGCCTTCTTCTTAAAATTTGCATTGTTTGGCTGGTTACCCAATAATGTTTTAAAAGAAAACTTCCTAAATCCTTAACCCATTGATTTGTAAGGATTAGTCTTTGGTCTAAAAGTCTACTAACATGATCTGCTCTACTTAATTCCATTAAATTTATACAACTTTTTAAACATCCATGAAGTAAAACTTCAACTTCTAGGGGTGCGCCCCATACATCCATAGGTCTATCGATCATAAATGCGCAATCTGGCACAAAAAGTACTGGAGTACCCTCAAATGTTGGATGTAGAACTAAATCTAGTAGAAGTTGAATGCCTCTTTGAACACTTTGACTTTTTCCGAAGGCATAATCGCCGCTTTTGTTGACATAATACCAACATAAAATGGGCCACCATAAACTTGCATCAGCTGAAGTAATCCTCCCAATTGATCTCTGACCATAGTCTCCGATGAGCTTTCCATTCTCTTCAATGAAACTAGTGGGAAATACCC
>CACKJL010000007.1 GCA_902600395.1 uncultured Prochlorococcus sp.
TTACTGGATAAGAGTAAGACGCTTCATAGATAAGATACTCAGTAGCGCTGTCAGCATAAAGTGCCTTTGTTGCAGCAGCAATGTTTACTGAACCAGGGCCAACTTCTGGGAAAGTTAAACCAACGAAGTATCCAGAACTATCAGTTCCGCTTGCTTCTTGTGTTTCATAACCAACACTTATGTCAGCTAAATCAAAACTGTAGTAACCGTTAAGACCCCAAGTTGTAGTCTCAGTGGAAGTTCCATTATCATCGCTAATGTATGCAACAGCTACACCGTAACTATCTGTTGAATAAGCAGCATTAAGACCAAGTGCGTCAGCAGCATCACCTAAGATTTCACCTTGTCCAGATGTTAATCCACCAGCTAGTGAGAATCCAGAATCAAATTCATAACTTAAAGCTGCAGTAACACCTTTACCACCTGCACCCATTGAGTTACCAGTACCACAGTCGTCTGGTGTTGAATCAGTGAATGCACTATAAGTACAAGCTCCTGTAAATAGAGTACTTAAGTCAGTTGAATCACCAACTATCATTGTTGCTCCACCAACAGGGAATGTATAAGTAACACCATCAACTTTTAAAGGTGAATCAGCAGTCCCACCGTCAAAGCCCATTACGCCTGCCATTGGAGATTGTGATGGATTACCGTTATCAATAGCTATATCAAGTGAATCTTCACCTGTGAAACTTGTTGATAAACCGATGTTAAATTGATAGTCGAAACTTGTTGTTTCGCTTGTTGTATTACCGTCTATAGAACCTATAACAGTATCAACGCTAAATGATGCAGTAGTTGTTTCTGAAAAACTACCAGCTTCAACGTTGTTAAGTCTAGCTTCTAAACCGTCAACACGGCTGTTAGTTACTGCAATTTCTTCTGCAGCATTGAAGTCATTAATAGTGACTTCGTTCGCAGTTACTGCCATAGGCGCAAGAAGGCCCAATGATGCAGGAGCTACGAGCAAGCTCTTGAAAAGCTTCATAAATTTCCTCACACGAAATTTAAAGTACACCTCAAGATAGTGTATTTGGGTATACAAAATCAAGTATTAACGGCTACAGTTTTGAATAATTTGTGCCACTTTCTAAACTTATACAGTCAGTATGTTTGTTATTTTCATTTAAATATAATTGTTTGAATCTGATTTGTATCTAAATTATTTATTTAAATTTTTATATTTTTTTGGAAATTTTGAAAGAAACTTTTTCTGTTTTATATTTTTTCTTTCTTCGATTATCAACCGCATCAACGTACCATCCAGAAGCAAGCCTAGTGTCAATTTCCTCGTAGCTTTCTTTTTGATTTAATTTATTTAGGGATTTCTTTTTATAGTCCATAAATACTCATAGTTTTTACTTAATTGTCAAAATATAGCATTTAAATTGAATTTGAGCAGTAGATTAATTTGGTTAAAATTTTTATTAGAATTTTAAAAATTGTTTTCTTTTAGAGTTTTATTTTCCTGAAATCTTTAGAAAAAAGAAAAAAAGACTTCTATTTCTCTCAACAAAAAAAATAATTAGTTATATTTTTGATAATTTTTATATACCTGAGGAGCACAAGGTCAAATGACTCACTTGAATTTAATTGTTAATTCTTTACCTAGAGATTTACTAGAGTTTGTTTTTTTTCTTGCAGTTGGTTTCACAGCTGGATCAGTTGGAATTATATAGTTTTCTTCAAACAATTTTCCACATAATCTACAATCTGGAATAGAAATTTTCTCATTGGTATATGGGCTATTTGAATTAATTATCTTCGACAAAAAATTTGACTAACCATAATTTCAAAGAGAAACCACTGACTCAACAGGAAAATCCAGTTTAAATCTACCCTTAAGTTCCTTTAACTCAACAACCGTTATTAAACCGAGAATTTTTTTACTTTGATCTTTAAGCAACCTTGAGACACAATGAACTGTTCCTCCTGTAGCTAATAAGTCATCTACGATTACAAAAGAATTGAATTTTTTAAGGGCATTACTTTGTATTGAAAGAGAATTTTTTCCATATTCCAGATCATATTCTCTCGTTAATATATTTCCTGGTAGCTTTCCGGGTTTTCTAGCAACAATCATAGGTTTAGATGATTCTAAAGCAAGCGCAGAACCAAAAATAAATCCCCTTGCATCTATCGAAATTATTGCTTCAGCATTTTTTAAAAATTTATTTGAAGACATTTTTAAAATAAGTTCCTGAAAAATATCTGGATATTGAAGAATTTCTAGAACATCTTTAAAATAAATTCCTTTTTTTGGAAAATCTTTATAAGTGAGAATCAAATCTTCTAATTTTTTCATACTTCAAAGTCTCGAAAGCAATTTAGATGGATATCCTTGAGGAATTTAATTTTATATTATAAATATGTCGTAATTTTAAAAACCTTTCAAAGCCAACTCATAAATATCTTCTTGGTTTGGATAGACTAATTTATAGAATTAATAAACTATTTTTTTACTGAAAAATAATAACTAAAATCATTTTCTAGCTTAAAAAGTGATTTTTTATAAAAAATTTAGCAATTTGGTCTTTTATAGATGTCTGTTATGAACTAAGATTTTATGAGCGGGGCGTGGCGCAGCTTGGTAGCGCGGGTGCTTTGGGAGCATACCTTTTTACTAACGAGAACGATTGCAATAACTTATTTTCTTACTTTTATTACAAACTAAAAAGCGAGGGAAAGCGACAAAATTTTATTAGTGCGCGTGCCATTAAAGCACCCGCTTTATTAAAAAATTTTTAAGTTTTTTATACCTTAAGATTGCGAAAAGATTGTTCTTGCCCTATTAAAAAAGCTCAGTTTTCCTTTAAATGTATAGTTTTTCAACTAATAACTAGACTTTTGTGAATAAAGAAATAATAATTAAAAAAATTTTTATTTAAGTGAGATTTATTAAATCATTAAGCCTAATACCAATAGCTTTTGGTTCATTTCTTTCTGTCTCTGCTAACGAATACAACTTTGAGGAATTCAAATTTGATCAAGTTGAAAATAAGCAAGATATATATGAACCAAAAGACAAATTAGATGAATACATAATTAAAGGAGTCACCTATTCAAACAAATTTGTTCCATTAATTAATGATGGTGCAAAAGGAAGTGAATATACAGACATAATGTCTAATGATTTTAAGAGATTATTAGTTGATGCTGGATTTGATTTTGCAAATTCAAAAGCAAATGATGAGATACAAAAAATCCCATTTTTTTCCCAGACTTCTGTAAATATCTCAGGTGGAACAGAATCAGATACAAGCTTCTCGATAAATAGTTTGATGAAACTTGGAGAACTTGCAAAAGATGAAGAAGGTGATTTAAAAACTCTTGCTTTTTCTCAAGCAAGATTTGCTACTGCAACAAATGCAGATGGTTCCACTATTAATATTGGTTTAGGAATTAGAAATCGTCCTAATGATATTTCTATGATCGGAGCTAATGCGTTCTGGGATTATAGAATGACTGATTATAGTGATGCCCACAGCAGGCTTGGATTAGGCGGAGAATATTTATGGAAAGATTTTGAGTTTAGAAACAACTTCTACATGGCTATTACTGATGAAAAAGATGTAACCGTAAAGGGCACATCATACAAAGAGAGAGTAGTCCCGGGTTGGGATGTGGAACTAGGATACAGGCTTCCAAATAATCCAGAACTGGCATTCTTTGTAAGAGGATTTAATTGGGATTACAAAAATACGCAAGATAATTCTGGATTAGAAGGATCAGTAAGTTGGCAAGCTACACCACATATTGGTCTTGAGGCATGGGTTTCTAATGAAATTTCTGCAGCTTCTACTACTGTTAATACTTCACTGCCTGGAACAGATGAGACTTTCTTTGGTTTAAGGATGAATATCACTGGAAGTCCTGTCAAGTTTGAGAAATCTAATTACAAGAAGAAAATGATTACTCAAATGACTCAACCAGTCAAACGTAAATATGATGTTCTTTTAGAGCGCTCTTCAGGAAGTTTTACTAATAGAGCTAAAGGTTCTTAATTTTATTTCTATCTTTATTTATTAACACTAAAAATGAAACTTTTTTCTAAATTCTCTTTAAAAGCAACAGCAGGTTTTAGCTTCTGTGTGGTAGCGTCAATCATCTCTTCCAATGAGAAGGCTTTTGCAAACGATTGTGAAACTCTTTTTGGGGATAATCCATCAAGTATCAATAATGCCTGTTATATAACTCCTAATACTTACAAAATAAGAGTCTATGAAATGGGTTTATGCACAGCTGATCCTCTTGCTGGAACCACTATAAATAGTAGTGATGAGGTTGTGACGGACAATACTATTACGGATTCTTCCTGTACGCCTTCTTTCCAATCATCAACAGGAAGTTTAGTAAATTTAGGCGGGAATGCTACTCAGACATTAACTGGGACCAACATAAGGCCTCCAGCAGGATCTTATCCTTATGCATATATAAAAATTAAAAATACTTTTGGCTTAAAAGGTACATATCAAATTAATAATCAAACATTTTATAGTTCTAATGATGGATCTCCAGTTGCGGAAGGATCTTATGATGAATTTGATGAAGATTTAATGGACTTCAGTAATGGGAAAACATGTTCAGGAAGTCCAGAATTAGCTGGAGCGGAAGTTTTCACATCAGCACCTACTGGAACCATGAAGGCAGTATTAGCTCAAGTAAGTGGTGGTAACTTAGGAACTTATACTGCCGACTCTTCATGTGGAAGTTCAACTCATTTATATGGTACTTTTGCGCCTACTAATCCAGTTGTAATTACAAGTGACACGCAAGGCTTAGAAGTTACTTTCAGTATCACAAAAAGAGGAATGACGGTTTTCCCTGATGGAAGTGGAGGAATGAGTGGCTTTGGAGGTGGGCCCTTTAGTCCTAGTTTCTCAACATATTAAATTTAACTAAAAAGTTCAGAGATTATTTCTGTCGCTTCAAAAGACTAATTTCTAGTGACAAAACATCTGTTTTTCTAGTGACAAAATAGCGACAAAGATCATTTTCTGGCCTTAAAAGTCATTTTTTATAAAATATTTAGCAATTTAGTCTTTTATAGATGTCTGTTATGAACTAAGATCTTATGAGCGGGGCGTGGCGCAGCTTGGTAGCGCGGGTGCTTTGGGAGCACTAGGTCGCAGGTTCGAATCCTGTCGCCCCGACTCTTAAAAACCAAGTCATACCAGAGACTTTCCCAGAGTCTCTTTTTTATTGTTTTTCTTGTTGGCTCTGATGCGCCAACAAATCGCCAACAAATTGGCAAACAAAATTAGTCTTGACCAAAATTTGAATTAAAATATAAGAAAATTCTTACCTGTGAAAAAGGCTTTTTTTACCTTAATAATTGCTCTATCTTTTGCACCTTTGATAAGAGCAGAGGTTGACCCTGAGATCCATAGGATGTGTAAAGATGTC
Organism: uncultured Prochlorococcus sp.; assembly: GCA_902600395.1. Classification (GTDB taxonomy): domain Bacteria; phylum Cyanobacteriota; class Cyanobacteriia; order PCC-6307; family Cyanobiaceae; genus Prochlorococcus_A. The sequence goes on from CACKJL010000007.1 coordinate 5,407, forward strand.
AATGATTATCTAGGTTGCGTTAAAGCGAACAGCAAAAGCGGTTTTAAATTTTTCGGAAATAAAAAAGAAAAAATAGATAAAAATGCCAAAAGAAAATTTACCCGAGATGATGGATATAACGTTGTTTTCGATCCTAAAAGTGTAGAAGCAATAAAAATAAGAGGCGATTATGGAAGATACTTAAAATTTAACTATAGGATCAATTATTACCAAGGAAGCAGTTATATACCAAAGACTCAAATTACCCCGGATAGAGTCTCTACAAATACTTATGGAACAATCAATAGTTATGGAAGTTCCGCATCATTCAGTGGTAATTCTTACTCAACAGTTACTCCAGGAGCCTCATTTGGAGGCTTTACTATTCCTGGAGGAATGCGATCAAGAGTAGTAGAAGTGACTGCTGATTGCAATGATTATACTGCTGATTTGAAGGGTGATGGGCAAGGTTGGAGGAAGTTAAAAGGGAGTGGTAAAGATACGCAAGTTTCTTCAGAAATGGTTTTGGATTTAATGAATGAGTTTTGCCCACAAATGAATAATTTAGTTTTAAATGCAGAAAAACTAATTGAAAAAATTGAACCTAATTTTGAAAATAGTAAGCAAGATCCTTTATGGAAAGGATATTCTCACCATACTGAAATGACAGATAGACAAAAAAGAAATATGGAAAAAGATTGTCAAAAAGCTGGTTCTACTATGTATAGGAGGGAGAAATTAGAACGTTGTAGAGACTCTGGACTGTTTGATCCATCTGAGTATTCTTGGACTGGCTGGAGATATAAGAAAAGATAGATAAGAAAATCGCCAACAAATGAGCCAACAAATATTATGATTTTTTAAATCTAGTATTAAATTAAAACCTCCTTACTTAGTGAGGCTCTGTAGACATAGTGCCCTGCTAGGGTTGTTAAGTGCTTTGGGAGCACTAGGTCGCAGGTTCGAATCCTGTCGCCCCGACTCTTAAAAACCAAGTCATAGAGAGAGTTTCCCAGACTCTCTTTTTTATTGCTTACTGTCTCATATTGCGAAAGGGGCACTCGTTTGAAGTACTTTGATCTAAAATGTGCCTACCTTTCTGAATTAATTAATAATTATTTATTAAAACTGCCATCTAAAACCACCACCGTAGGAGTTCTCATCACCATATGTAGCCAATCCATATTCTGCATTTAAATTAAACATAAAATTCTTAGTACAGACAAAATCTGCTCCTACTTTTACAGACCCTCTATGTTTTCCAAATGTTTTTGCTTCTACAGAAGTACTAGCATCAGAACTTCCTGTTACCTTTCCTTTTATATCTCTATTGCTGTTACCTGCATAAGTATCCATTTCATAGTTCAAGGCAAGTGATGGGACTAATAACCATTTTCCTCCCTCCATAATAATTTCTTTATCTACTCTTATGCCTGATTTAAATAAAAGAGATTCTGACTGATTTGGATCAACTGTTATTAAATCTCCACTACCAGATTCATCAAATCCATCTTGCGCATGAGCAGCAAATGCAACTCCTACTGTTGGCTGTAAACGAATTGGAGTTTTCATATTTTTTATACTCTTTTTCAAATCCCAAGTACCATTAATTTCTGCTGTATATCCATCAGTTTCATAAGCAGATGTTGCAGCTGTTGTTAAATAATTTCTTTTACCTTTGTAGTCAAAAACAGATCCCCCAATCATTCCTTTTAAAGTGAATTTATCACTTACTTTTTTTACTCCGTAAACAGAATAATGATTATTAGAAGAATCTAAATTAGCTGTTGTTCCAGAAAAATTAAAATCATATAAATTTGCAGATCCCATTCCATAAGCAATTCCTGCTTTCCATTTATCATTAATAGTTTTCTCTACATTTATAGAACCATTAAAAACAGCAGATCCATAAGATCCTCTTGTTGTATCTCCATTTACATAGGAAACCTTATTTTTGGCATTTGTATAAACGCAATAATCCGTATCTCCAATCACCCAGCCGTAGTTATTACATTCGCCTGCTTTTGCTAATACTAAATCTCTATTATTATCCATTGATTTCAGGCCAACATTTTGCATCGCCGCATAGGGTTGCACCCATTCTGTGTGAAGAGTTGTGGAACTTTCTTCGTAAAATAATGAAATCATTGCCGTCGTACGACTAGTGTTCATGAACACTATTCCATTAGTACCTAGTGGAACGCCTAAAAGATCTGAATTACTACCTGCTCTGTAAAGAGTTACTGCTTCACCACTAATTGTGGTCTCGAAATTAGAACCATCTGCTGGATAAGCATAAGCATTTTTACCACGTCCGTCTGCACCATAATTTCCCAAAATCACTATTTTTTCATCTGCGCTTACATCAATATTTAAACCAGTTACCTTACTTCCTTGATTCCCAGACTGATAAAGTACATCAAAATTTTGTGAATTGAAATCATGAATTCCTTGAGGGTCTGCTGATTCATTAACATATTTATAAATATCAATATTGAATAATAAGCCTTCTGATATTGCATTCTCGTATGAGACCCCATTTATAGTAAAAGAGGTTGGAGATGTAAACCAATATCCTCTTGGATTAGCAGAATCATAGTTACGAACATACGGACTTGGCTTAATCTCAGTTTCTGATTTCGCTGGAAACGATAAAGATGATATTACAGTAATAGGAGTAAAGGCCGAGATTAATGTCTTAGAGAATAAATTTTTATATTTAATATTTAATTTCACCTAATGATCAATAAAATTTTTCTTGATCATAAACAAATAAAATTTTTTTTACTTGAATTATGATCAAAGTAGGTTATTAAAACTATTTATTTTTCGATCTACTTGGCATGTGGCACTAGGTCGCAGGTTCGAATCCTGTCGCCCCGACCATTTAAAAACCAAGTCATACTAGCGAATCTCCCAACTCGCTTTTTTATTTCTCATTTGTCTTAAAATATCTGCGGGCGAGGAATGGGCGAGTATTTGTATATCTTTGGATAACTTTGGAGGGTGTGTCGCCTGCAATACCAATTAAAAAAGTCAGCTTGTATCCCCTACCAGCTGACTTTCATGACAATGCAAGTTTTAAAAACTATACGAATGTAGTTGTTGTGATGCTTAAAAGAACTGCAACAAAGAATATATAAGGAACGACCTTGAGGGGTACATATCCTTATCTTTTAGATATAAAATCCATTTATACAAACCCTGGAATAATTTGCCCTGTTGTTAGATATGGAACAATAAGTGCAATAAAGCCGATCATTGCAAATCTACCGTTAAGCTTCTCAGCTACGATTTTTTCCTTCTAAACTGTTTTTGTTTCGTTCATTTGTTTGGCTGGTTGTTTAGCTAAGACGCTTCCTAATGCAATCTTGAAACAAATCTAATAATTGAAAATTGTAAGTGTGCGTATAATTACTTACTCTCATACCCACTATAAGCTGAACTTGTTAAACTATTTTCCCGCCTTTGCATATTCGAAATTAAAAAAATATTTTTCACCATCATCATTGCTGTCATCATCGTCATCACTGAAAGAGGCAATCAAGACATAAACGCCTCCCAACCCAAGGATCATCGATAAGTAGAGAATAGGATCGGTCATTATTTAATTTTGATCAATCAAAAACAATTCCGGGGAAGCTTTTTCATATCTCCATGATCTTTTAATGATTAGCTTCAATTTTAAAAATAAATTACTAACTGTTACTGATCTGTATCAGTTTTGCTTTAAAAGTACCGAATTACACATATTGTTAACCTTTTTCTTTACATTAGTTAATAAGAATGTTACGTTTGTTAACAATTAAATTCTTAAACTAATGACTAATTCTTCATACATAACTACGGAATCAGGCGGAAGGCAAAATATTTTTCCAACTGAGCCTCGTCCTTATGTTGATCAATCTGTTTCTTATGATGGATATCCTCAAAATGCAGAAAAAGTTAATGGTCGTTGGGCAATGATTGGTTTAGTTGCACTTTTGGGAGCTTATATAACTACAGGTCAAATAATTCCAGGTATTTTTTAATGTCTCCTCTTTCAGGCTTTTTAGCTGTAATCGTATCCTTAACAGCTATCCTCGTTGCTTATCTAACAAAGCAATTTCAAAACGAAAATTTAAACTATCTAACTTCAAATCCAATGACAAATTCAAACCCTAAAGTAAAAACAATCGAAAAAGAAAAAGTTGTAGCAGAAACTCTTAATGGCAGATTCGCAATGCTTGGATTAATTGCTGCTGTTGGAGCTTACTTAACAACAGGCCAAATAATTCCTGGTTTCGTTTAAATGCTTTTACTCTCTGTACCATTCTACGATTTTCCGTCTTCGCCCATACTCATAATTGGTGCGATAGGTATTGTTGTAGCACTAGCTGTATTTTTTCTAGCTTACAAAAAGTACTTCAATTCTCCATTTAACAAAGAACTTCAGTTAAAGAAAAAAGCTCTATTGAAGGAGAAAATAGAACTAAACAAAAAACTTGAAAAAATAGAGCAAGATTTAAAAAATTTATAGTAAAAACCCATGAACATATACATTTTCTTAATCTCTTTCTTTAGTTATCTCTTAGTCCCATTAGTAATGATCGCTAAGGGGAAAAAAGCAACTAACTAAGAAAGGTTTAGACTCCCAAAAATAAGAATTTAAACTCTATTCAATACTTACAAAGTCGTTATATAGTTTTCATATAATTTTAAGGAGGAAAATCTTATGACCAACCTCGCTATAGAGTAACTTCTCTTGACTGTAGTTTTAGTAAATTTTGGAGAGATCCTTACAGCTAATATCTATTCAAAATCAGTAAAAGAATTTAATCGCAATAGATTATTTTGTAGTAAATCCTTCAATAATCCTTATTGCATTATTCAATAAATAACTGGTTCATAAAGCACTAGGTTGTAAGTGGGCGACAAACGAGCGAGGATTTGTATATTTATAGATATTTTGTATACCTTTGACCTGTTTTTGAGACTCACCAATCCTCTGATATCCCAACTAACTTGCCATAGCATGACTTGTTTATTTAGGTAAGTGTTTCAAATTGGAGGGCGGGTGCTTTAGGAGCACTAGGTGGCAGGTTAGAATCCTGCCGCCCCGACTCTAATAATCCAATTCATAGAAAGGTTTCCCAGCCTTTCTTTTTTATTGCTTAAATTCTGTCCTTAATCTATGCGAACAAATTGCGGACAAAAGATGCTTAATTGAAAGGGAAAGTATTCTTAGTGGGAGATATAAAAAGCACTTCAAAAACAAGTCCAGTTAAAGCAATAGGCAATACCCAAATAGCGATAAACCTATGATCAAAAAATCTTAAATGGTCTTCTCCTTTAAAAACACCTTTTAAAGAGGTATACAAAGTTTCTGGTCTTTTATAAGAAGGGCCATTAGTAATTGGAGAATATGGTTTTATAAAAGCAGAGGAAGCTACGAATTTTGCAATTTTTCCAATTAAATAAATAGGTAATACCCAAAGGGCTAAATATCTTCCACCTAACCACTGTCTCGCATTAGGTAGAGCATAGTCTTTAATAGATTTATTCTCTGGCATGCCAGATTCCAAATTGTTGTAGATATTTTCTAATGAGGATACTTTTTGTGATTTATTGATCATTTGTTTTTAAGAAAAAAATTAACCTTAAAATAAAAATATTCCTAACTACTAAAATAACTAAAACGTAGTTAAGAATATTTTCGTTGGCTAGGTTCATAAAGACGGAATCTTTACCGTTGCAGATTCGCCAAATATCTACATATTCTTTATAAATAAAAAACTCTTTTTTAAAAAGTAAATAATATACATAAACATGAATTAAATTTAATGACTGGATTTAGATAGAAATTTAACTTTAATATTCCTGACTATTAAAAATTATTTAAACCTCATTTTCTAAGATTGCGAAAAAGAAAATGAGGTCAAAGGGAGGTTCTCATTACAAACCGCTTTATCAAAGCTAGCGGTCAGTAGATTGCCCTAATATCTACTTATATATTTATATAATGAATTTTAAGATACAGGAAGATTAATTTTATACAAATAAATGTTTAATATTTTATGGGATTATTGCTTAGGAAAAACTAATAAATGTACTTACTATAGTTATTGAAAGATAAAAAAATGAATAAAGAGAAACTGCAAAAAACAAAAACTGTTCTATTGGAATCATAACAAGGTATTAATTTAAGGGTAAAAAAAATTTGATTAATTTTTTGTTAAAAAAATATTCTCCAAAATATAACTTTGTTCTATTAATTCATTTTTAAGAGAAATATTTTTTGGCAAATGATTATTCGGTGAATTAAAAGCACCCCATTTATTTAGCCAAAACAAGGTGTAAAAAAATGCGATTAAAAATGGTGCTCCAACAATTAAAAATCTAAAGTCCATCAAAATTTCCTATTAATAAGATTTAAACTGCATTGCCAATATTGCTCCAAGGAAGAAAACGGTTGGTATCCCTAGGGCATTAACTGCAGCGGTCCTTACAGTAAATACTGGATAACCTTCTGCTGGTCTGCCAGTATCAGGAATTAATGCTGAATCTTCCCATACTTGATAATTTTTAAAAGGAGCTACTCCCCTTTTTGGTAATCCTAGTGGTGTCAATCTAAATACATCCCACCTACCTAACCAAAAGACTGTAAATATCCATGAGAATATTATTGGTGTAATAACAAGTAAAATCCTGAAATCCATTTCCAAAAAGTAATAATAAATTTGATTATTATTTTGTCTTTTTAAGTTAAATAAATGATTTGATCATTAACTTATATTTAAAGAAAAAGCTCTAATAACATTGCTTCTAATCATTAGTAACATCATGAAATGATTAATTGATTTAATTAAAGTATATTTTTTTGGATTGCGATATTTAGATATTTTTTTTGATGTAGATTTTAGTTAATTAAAAAACAAATATGGAAACCTTTAGATTCTTACTTTTTGGTTTTGCAGGAGTTAGTGTAGTTTTTTGGGTGGCAATAATAGCTTTATGGCATGCATACATGTTTCCAAGATTCTTCAATGAAGATAAAGGTTTAAATTCTGTTATCAATCAAGAAATAAAAGTTTCTACAGATCCAATTTTAGGAGGTTTGGTTAACAGCAATAATTTCAGAAATAGAGATAAATATTCAATGAAAAGTTTTGTTATTGCAGACTTTTCATCTGAGAGCAATAATTTCAAACTAAATAAACTTTACACAACAGTAATGATAGGAGTTACTTTTGCAAGTTTTATTTTTCTAACTTATGGATTAAGCAGTTCAATAACAACGGTAAGTTAAATGGAATATATGTATGTAATTGTTTTTATTACTTGCTTTGTTATTTTAATTTTTGACTCATTCAAAAATATAAATATTAAATAGATTGCTAATTTTTTTTACCAGCTAATAAAATTTTTCTTCTTATATAAAAGAATACTATTGTGGTAATTATCATTGCAGGTGGATGAAATGATATTGAATTTAGATATTCGAAGTAATCAAATGATTCCAAAATATTTGCTCGTAATTCCTAAAAACTATATTCCATATCTCAAATTTTTAATGATTTAAATAGATCAATATCTTGTATAAAATGCTATTCAAATTTTTCTTAACTAATATTTTGCGGACAAATATTACTTTATTTGTCATGACGAACTTCGCAGAGCTAAGCAAAAAGTCAGATATAGCTTGAAAGCCTAGTGCTGCACTAGTCCTATGCGGCGTTTTGGGAGCACTAAGTCGCAGGTTCGAATCCTGTCGCCCCGACTGTTAAAAACCAAACCTTATTAGAGAGTTTCCAAGACTCTCTTTTATATTGTTTACAATCTCACATGAAAAGGGGCGCTATAAGAGTGTCATATTATTCAACTGGAGTGAGTAAATAACAAATGTCTTTATAACCATTTTCTTTATCCCACTCTTTCATCTCTGGAGTACTTGTAGCAGCAGCAAATCCCTCTAAATCTTTAACTTTAAGTATTAAGTGACTTTTATGTTCATTTACCTTTATGAGTTCATATTCTTCGACATATTTATATCCCTCCTTTTTATGGAAATCTGCCACGAATTTATCGAAATCTTCAAAAGAACAATCAAAAGTAGAAACTATTAAGGTATTCATAGAAAAGAGGGTTTTACCCATTTATGTTAGATCGAATGTCAATCAATAATAATTAATTATTTTATTTAATTTATTTATATTTAGCCCAATGAACAAGCATCCAAATAATTGCAAAGACTATTGGCAATGCAACGATAGCAAGTTTCATCATTTTTACATAATGTTATTTGCAAAAATAATAACGTTTAAATAAAAAACCAAGAATAGATACTTTACCTAAAATTTGACTTTCGCAATTGGTAAAGCGAGGGCTGCAAGTATTAGGACTAGTAAGCCTTTCATTTAATCATTCCATTTTTTTTCAGCGAAAATATTTCCACCTTTTCCTAGGAGTTCAGAAATTGCAACGTTAATTGATTGCTTGCTTTGTTTATCTAAATTCTTTCCAAAAAAAACCTTTATTATATCGATTATCTGTTAAACCTTCCTATAATTTCATATCCTAAAAAATCAATTTTTTTGAGTTTTACTATTACACTTTAATTTAAAAGATATAGTTAGTTATATTTATCAGAATTTATTAATTCTCTATTAGATAAATTTAAGTATATGAATAAAGGATTTGGAAATGAATTTAATAAAAAAAACAATAATCAAAATAAGGACTTTTTAGTTGAAGACATTGAATTATCTGCCCAAACAAAAAAAGCAATATTTTTAGCGAGAGAAGGTAAACTCTTAGAATCTGCTAAAATTTATAATGCTCTGATTTACAAAGGGAAGTTTGATCACCTTACTTTTCATAGACTGGCTGGTATATATGAAAAATTAGGCAAGAGAAAAGAAGCATTTCAATGCTTGCAGAAAGCCATAAATGTAAAAAAAAATTATGCTGAAGCTTATTGTGATATTGGCAGATATTTGCTTGATGCCAAAGAGATAAAAAGTGCTTTAAATTGTTATGCAAAAGCTCTGGAGTACAAGCCCAACTTATTTGGAGCCTATATAAATATTGGAAATATTTATCAGAAATCAGGGGATCTTGTGGCAGCTATGAAATATTTCCAAAAGTCTTTAGAAATAAATAATAAGATACCAATTACTTTTTATAATATTGGGACAATCTATACAACTGAAAAGAACTTCATTGATGCAGAAAGAAGTTATAAAAGTGCTTTGAAATGTGACAAAAACTTTAATCTTGCAAAGATAGGATTAATAGAAATTTATCTAGATACCTTTAATATCAAATCTCTCAAGAAATTTAAAAATTATATAGATAAAGCTGGATTGAATGAAGAAGAACAAATAACTAATTTATTAACTTTTTTTTATTTAGATAGTTCTCCTAAAAAGCAGTATATAAGAGCTTTAAACTTTAGTAAAAGGTTAGGAGCAATACAAAAAAAAGTCCTTCAATCTAAAACTAATAAGAAAATCAAAATTGGATATATATCAGCAAATTTTAATGATCATCCTGTTTCAAAAATTATGGAAACTATATTTATAAACCATGATAAAAAAAAGTTTGAAATACATGCTTACTCATTAAACAATGTAGAAGATAAAATTACAAAAAAGCTAAAAATTAGTTTCAACTCTTTTAGCTGTATTTCCTCCTTATCTATCAAAGAAGCAGTTACTAAAATACGCTTAGAGAATTTAGATATAGCAGTAGATTTAATGGGATATACTAATAAAAATATGATAGAAATATTCAATGAGAGAATTGCTCCAATACAGATTAATTATTTAGGATTCCCTGGGACAACAGGTATATCAAATATGGACTTTCTTATCGGTGATAAACTTGTTACACCAAAAAACTCTGAGAAATATTATTCTGAAAAAATAATTCGGATGCCTAATTCGTTCATTAATTCCATAAAGTATGAATACCCTACTTCGAAAAATGTTGAACAGGTCCATTCCCTACCCAAAGAATCCATAGTATTAGCAGCTTTTCATAAAACTTCAAAATTATCTGAAGAAGTAGTAAATGCATGGGCAAATATTCTCATAAAATCAGAAAATACATATTTATGGTTTAAAAAACCAGCAGAAAGTGCAAAGGAAAATTTATTAGCTTTCTTGGCCTCTCGAAAAATTGATAAAGAAAGAATTTTATTTGCAGGACATGTAAGTTCTTACGAAGAACATGTTTCTAGATATTGTTCAGCTGATATTTTTTTAGACACCTTTAATTACAATGGGCATTCCACTTTAGTGGAATGCATTTGGTCAGAGCTTCCTTTTATAACTCTTATGGGTGAAAGTTTTTCTTCAAGAGTAGGTGGAAGTATCTTACATTCTTTAGATTTGGATGAACTCATCTGCAATTCAATTGAAGAATATGTAGAAAAAGTAGTTTTTTACTCCTCAAATAAACAAAAATTAGAAGTATTAAAAAATAAAATTAAAAGCCAGAAAAAATCCGGAATATTTTTCAATCAAAAAGTTTTTACAAAAAATCTAGAGGAAGTTTATGAAAATATCATAAGAATTCACTCCTAATTCCCAGAATTAATTTAATAATTCATTCTCCCTTTTGAAATATTTAAATTAGCGATTAAATGCACATCTTTGCAATTAACAGTTTCAAGTTTTTAATAGTTTACGAAGATGTTTGATACAGAATGGGCTCAGGAATGGGATAAAGCTAATAACTGCAATGATATAGTTTATAAACTTGAGCTGGTTGAATGACTGATAAATGGAATAACAAATCTTGGCAAAAAGATTTCTTGAACATAAAGTCTCATTCTCCTGCTGATGCAAAGCTACTAATGGGAGGTGTAAAAAGATTGAAAGATGCTTGACGTTTAGGTGTTCTGCACGTTGAATACGAAAGACTGAAGAAAAAACATATGCAACAAGATCAACAGTCTTAGCATTCGTAGAAGAACCTGAGGGATATAAGATAGAGTTAATAGAAAGATACTTATGAAGGAATTAGAAGAAAATACTATCGAACAGATAAGAACTCTTCTTAATTATTTAGAGCAAACAGATCTATTAAAAAACAAGGATATTCTTAGGTGTTTAGATGTAGTAGCAAGAGAGTATGGCGGAGAAGTAGTTGACAAAAATTAAATGGCAAATCCAGATCAAAAAACAATATTGCTAGAACAAACTTATGACGAACTTAAGGCAATCTGCAGCAAGTTCCAAGACGAATCTGGAGCCACAGATATGGAAGTAAAAACTTTACTTAGAGAACTTGCGAGGGTTTATGAAAAAGATATTGATGATGATTATGACATAGATTGGGAAGTTTAAATAAGTTTATTTGATATTCTTTTGCTATTAATTAAATGAATCCAAACCTCGTCAGCACACTCTAAGTTTGCTGCAAGACATAAATTGATTCTATATAGTTGCGAGTAGATTTAATAATCCCTCCAGTAGTTGGAATTTCTAGAAGGATTTCTTGTTACTGATATTTATTTAGTAATCGATTATAAATTACCAATAATAATATTACTCCAAATATTCCATAAATTGCATGGTATGGGTCGTGATGATTCTGCCAAAGCTCCTTTAAAAATTCCTTCAATACTTTGTAGCCATTGCCCAATGAGAATAACACCCATAAGATTTTTATCTAATTAATTTGCATAATTTCTTACAACTGTTAATTTTAGTGGGCTTCAATCAATTCAAATGCAAAATCAAAAAAGTGAAACGATAGCAGTTGTTGCAGTAAACATAACTAAGGTGCTGGTAATAATTTATCTAGGCTTCGTAGAAGTATTTAAAATTGCCAATTTACTTCGAGATAAGTTAGATGCCGAATTTGATATTTCTCGAAAATGGGCTTCACAAAATTATTCAATTCTAAAAAAACGACTAGCAAAAAGAAAAGTAGCGGGTCTTATGAAAAATTAGTAAGCGTTTTTTTACGCAACAAGTTTGATCGAATATACGGCATCGTTACAATTATTTTTTTTATCCCATTCCTTTGCGAAAGGAGATTCCATCTCTGCACCTAATTTTTCTAAGTCAGAACAGTTCATTAATAAATGAGATTTGTGTTCATTCACTTTTACAAACTCATAATCAGTTACAAACTCCTTGCACATTTCTTCAAGAAATAATGTAGTTACATCATTTTTAAATTCTTCAAATGTACAGCTAAAAGTTGAGATGATGAGAGTGTTCATTAAAAAAGGAGCTAATTTCTCCTTATTTTAGATCGACTTTCAATTAATTACTTAAGTTCAGGTTCGTACACAGCACCATTGCAAACTGCTACAGCAATACTTTCTATTGATGCTTTATCCCAATTTTTTAGTGCCATTTCATATTTATCAATCCATTTAAAAGTTTTTTTAAAGCATTGATTCCAATAAAATGCCTTTTTTGAAACAGGTATCAAAGAGATAAAAATAAGTACTATCGCAGTTGTCGATGAAATTAAGCAGTATTTATGAATATTTGGTCTTTTATTAGGTGACATAAAAAGGGAGTTTTTTATCACTCCAATTTTAGATCGAATGTCAATACAATGATTTTAAAATTCTATAAGCTAGTGCTCAGCAGGCACTAGTTCGCTTGTGAGACAGAATTGAGCAAAATTTATGTGAGATTTTTTCTTATGTATGCACCACCTTGCTATATCTTTCAACTTTTGAAGACTCATAAATTTTCTTTCAAGAACCACTAAAAAGCTAAAGACTACTTCTTTCTCGTTATGACTGTGGCATTTTGCCTAGCTGGTGCTTTGGGAGTAGTTTTGGATTTATTCCTATCCAATAGCCTTTAAAAAATAAAAAAGATTTGGTTAATGAAATACCTTTTTAACCTATTTAGCCTTTTTATTTTTTAATATATGGAAAATCAAACTTTTAATAGTAATGAGTAAATTTAAAGATAACTTTTCAAGCGAAAGCTTTTACCCAGATAGTAATTATTATCTTGCCCAGGACAAATATCTTAAGGAAGAGCTAATTTCAAAAGATCAAAAATCTAATGAAGGGGCCGATTTTGAATGGCCAAATACCTACTGGTTTATTGCTGAAAGAACAAATGGAAGGCTTGCAATGATAGGTTTCATGGCTGTAATTATTAACTACACCTTATTTGGATGGATAGCTTATCCAATCCTTTAAATGAGTAACTCTAATTTTGACAAAAATGATGTCGATAAGTCTGGAACACATTGGTTTCAATATGCTGCATTTTGTCTAACTGCATTTGCTATTTATTATGGCTGGGCATTTTTCAATGATGCTAATTTCCACAATTTCACTGTAAAAACATTCAAATTCTGGAATTGTAATGGAAATAACCCATTTAGTTATTGCAAGATGCGTTGGGATGTGTAAACTTTTATACTTAAAAAGTAATGTCTAGGTCTTATTGGTTGGTTAATTCAAATAGATCAAGGGTTAAAAGGTTTATCGAAAATACAAATAATAAAGATCAATTTTTTAAATATATGTTTATTGATTCTGGGAAGGTTACTTCTACATGGGGCAAAGAACCACCTGTCATGACAACCAGAGAAGAATTAAAGAAAGATGCAGCTAGGGAAGAATGGAAAAAATTAATTGCTCAGGGTTGGAGAAGAACCGAGGAAGATTGGACAAAAAAGATAGGTAGGGATGCTAATCCCTAGTAGGTGGTCAAATAATGCTCAATTACTAACTAATGGCGGTGTGAGTAGTAATCGTTTAATACTATTTAAATTATTTCTTCCAAAGTCGAAAGGTATAAATCTTGCTTTTTTGCTAACTAATTTACTTTAACTTCCCAATTACTTTTATAATTTTTTTTTGATTAGTCATACGTTTTTGTGGAGTTTTCGAGTAATCCATTTAATTCTAGGAGTTCTTCTTGACTAAGTTCTCGATATTCTCCTGTTAGCACGTCTAACTTAATATTCATAATTCTTACACGCTTTAATGATTTTACTCTATATCCTAAGGCCTGACACATTCTTCTAATCTGGCGGTTAAGTCCTTGTGTGAGTATTATTTTAAAATTTCTTGGGCCCAATTGTTTTACGACACAATTTTTAGTTATTGTGTCTAATATTTCAACTCCATTACTCATTCTTTTAATAAAGTCACTATTAATCGGACGATTAACTTTTACAATATATTCTTTTTCATGATTATTTCTTGCTCTGAGTATTTTATTTACGATATCTCCATCATTAGTTAAGAAAATCAATCCCTCACTGAGCTTATCTAATCTTCCGATTGGGAAAATTCTTTTAGGATATTTAATGAAATCTATGACATTATTGGGTTCTACTTTTCTATTTGTTGTGCAAACAATTCCTACAGGTTTATTAAAGGCTAAGTATATGTTTTTTTGTCTATTTGATTTTTCTATTCTTTTACCTTTAACTTCTACTTGATCACTATCTTCTACTTTGGTTCCAATTTCTGGAATTTTGCCATTAATGGTTACCTTTCCTTCTAGGATTAATCTATCTGCTTCTCTTCTAGAACAATAACCGACTTCACTTAAATATTTATTTATTCTTGTAGACATTTTGGATGTTTCATTTTTATCTGCACTAAAAAATAATTTACTAATCTCCTAATATTTTAGATCGGCTGTCAATTTTAGTTAATATTCTCATTATTGAATTTCAGATTATTTTCATCAGTAATTTATACCACAAAGATCTAACTCTCTTTTTAATTCCAATTTTTTTCAACTTTCCTCCAACCCTTAGAAAGTAATCTTTCATAAATTTCTCTAGCTAAATCTATTTCAACAGAAACTGTATTTGTCATTACTGGTGGTTTGTTTCCTAATCCTCCCACTATTTTTCCTGTATCTATAAACATATATTCAAAAACTCCATCAATACTCTTATCGTTTTTCATAAATCTTTTAACTTCTGACCTATTTAAATTTATCAACCAATAAGATTTAGCCATTAATCTAACCTTGGAATTAGTAAGCGTTCCATTTAAAACAAACTCATTTGATCTGTTTTTTTTTCCTTTACATCCTCTACTAGCCAACCATCAGGGGACCAACTCATCATGATTGCAAATAATCCTCTTAATTCATCTGCATCTTTAACCTGCTCTGTCCATTGTTCCTCATATCCATTAGGAACGATTACAGGCATGCGGTGATGTAAAGGTTTAATTAAATCATTTGGTTCAGTTGTTAAAACGCAGCAACTCTCAAGTTCTGCTCCATCTGGTGAAGTCCACTTACTCCAAATTCCTCCCAACCAAAAAGTCTCATAATTCGATTTTCGAACACGATATTTTTTTTCAAAAAAACCGCTCGCAGGTATTAGGCACCTTTTATGTTTCCAACTTCCACTAAATAATTTTTTTTCTTCTACGGTTTCTGATCTTGCATTAAATGGTCTTGGTCTTTCTTTATCAAATGGGTCTCTGGCCCAAGGAGAAATAAAACCCCACGTCATAAAAGTAGTTTTAATTCTTCCTTCGTTTTTAATTACAAGAACAGGATCATTAGGTCTTATTAGACTTTGAGTATCATATTTAGAATCAAGTCCACTTGGATAGTCTTGTTTCAAAACCTTTGGCAACTTCTCAAATTTAGTTTTTAGCTCAAATCTTCCGCACATTGATTTTTAAAAAATTTTTAAAACTCACTAAAAAAACAGTAAATTTACCTTATTTTAGATCTACTTTAAGTTTTCTCAAATAAAAAATAATTTTTTGATCTTAGAAATTTTTTTATCCAAATAATTAAAAGAAAATATAGATATTGAAAAGCTTCCTCAAATTTAATTTGAATGTTTCAAATTTAAGATATGACTGATCATATTCTTTATTTATCTATGTTATTGGGACTTAAAGGAGTTTATGTATTAATCTCTTTATTTCATGATGATGAAGATGGAGATGATTATGGAGAAAAATATATTTATAGTCTCTAACGTACTAATTCAGCAAGATAGTTAATTTGTTTATAAAACTCATTACCTATAAAAAGTTTTTTTCAAGACAGGCTACAACTGAAATAGTTTTATAGGAGTAATGTAAATATTGTATTTCTTTGCGAAATCTCCTCGACGATTATATTTATTTTTAAATTAAGTTGTTGATCCTTTATCCGTATATGTTTGTGCTTTAAACCGTACATTTTTATTAGTCGATTGATAAGCGTGCCTAGTTAGAACTTAGTGGTAACTGAGATAGATTAAATGCCTTCAACACCAATAAAATCTTGTAATAAATATGTGTTGAGTTACAAAGATTCAACAAATAAGACACATGAAGTTGGCTTCTACGCTCGCGATGCATACGACTGCCTAATGCTTGCGAGAGAATTCAATACTTACGTACATGACAATCCAGGATCTGTAATAAGAATCCAAAAAAAATTTTAGAAAATTAATTATGAATTTAAAAAGATCACCATTCGCAATTCAAGATAAAAATGCAAGAGATCTTGATAATGCAAAAGATTATCCAACAATTGCAGATTTAATGAGAGAACAGAAAGTCCCACAAGATTACGTAAATACAGTTCACCATCGTAGAGATTTAGACTCTCTCGGTTAGTTTACGAGAATAGCTATTTACTAATTTTTAAAGCTTAACGATTATAAATAATGCGATTTGCGATTCAATCATAAGATAATATTTTCTTCCTCAAGTTTTTTTTTAAGCTCTATAGGCATATATGCAATATCTTTTTTTATTGCATTAATGGCATCTCTATACTTTTCGGGTTCAGCTAAAAGCATTTTTATTAAATTGTATTGGCTTGCAATTTCTTCAGAAGAAAATTTTTCCATAAAAAATATGAACTACCCTTTTATATTAAATCAACAGTCAAAAACACAAAAGATTAACTATTAGTTAGAGGCTGCTGCAATTTCTTTATGGACGGAAAGGAATTCTTTATCCGTTAGAACTGGTGTAACTTCAATTTCTACGCCAAAATTATCGACCCAGATACTACTCCATTTCCAAATGTTCTGATGGTTTGAAGATTCAACTATTGCCCAACCATTAGCTCCCTCAGGATTTACTACTCGATAAAGAACTTTAAACCCATCAAATTCATCACCTTCGCATCCTCCTTCAACAAAACCCGCAAAAGCTTCGGCCCCCTGCATATGACTTTCTTGATCTGGAAATTGCCAGTGAACGATGTAAGTTTGCATGAGTAAAATTATTTTTTTTATTATTAATTATCGAATTTAAAAATTAAATAAAAAGTCTTTAAATACTAATTAAAAAGGGCTTAAGCCTAAAAGGAAAAATAGCAAAAAAAAAGACTCTTTCGAGCCTAGGTGATGGGGACTCCTATAATGACAAATTAAACTGAAACAAACAACCCCATCAATAGGTAATTTTAAATACTTACAAACACCATATGTAGTGCTAAGATTTTAAAAAGGCTGGGTGATGGGGATTATCCCGCTTTTTGATTTGGGCGAAGCTAACGCCCTTTTTTTATGGAAAAATTTACTTTAATCAATAAAGCCAGATCGAGGATTAAAGTATTTGAACCTTTTGAAGATAGTTCTAAGAACTCCCCTATAATTAATGCTATTTTAATCTCTTATGGTTGCGTTTTTAAGCGATCAAGTAAGCCAGTTGTGAAAGGTTCTAGGGTTGAATCTATTGAAGTAGCGAGAAACGAATATAAAAAACTATTAGAGGAAGGGTGGGAAAAAACTTGTAGATTCAACATTAAAAAAAAATGGTGAATAGGTACTTTACCTAAAATTTGACATTATTAAAAATTAATTGCTAAATAAGCTGCAGAATGATGATTGAACATGAAAAATGACATTTTTTCAAATATTAGAGATTCAGATGCTTTGGAAAGTTTTTTTGAATGTATAACTTCTTGTAGCATCAATAGTGAGGGAGTAGATTGCACAACAGCATGTTATGTAAAACATTTAGAACCAAACAATATCAATTTCCCTTTGAAATTTTCATAAGCAAATCTTATTGATAATTGTTATATTTCATTGATGTTATTTCCACCTCCTCAAGTTATTTTTGGGCTATTGCTTTTATCTATAGCAGTAGTTCTCATCTGGGATATTAGATACAATCCTTTTGGAGAGGACGAAGACGGAATTTAATCTTCAACTAGGAAGCTGATTTGTAGGTGGTGAGTGAAATTGCCGTTTCTTTATTTTGAGTCTTTTGTAAGCGACTAAAGAGCCCAATAATAACAATGCAATAGCTATTGAATTAATCATATCAAGTAGTTTTATATATATAAAAACAAATATGTCCTAAATATCAATGACTAAAGTTATTTTTCAAAAGGGATTAATTATGGACTAATTTTTAATATTTAGCTTTTTCATTAGGCACCTAAAACAACCAAGTGAAAATGCTTATCTGACCAAAAGTAATTGCTATGCAATAAGAATCACTTTTTCTTATTTCTCATTTGATATTGCAGAACAGCTTTTAAATGTTGTACTTCTTTTTCTAAAGTCTTAATTCTTTTTTCTAGTTCTTCATTAGTTGCCATATTTTTAAAAGATAAATTCCTTGATATTTATACTATTAAAAAAGCGGCCTGTTACTCATAGAAAATGTCTAATAAGTAATAGAACCTATTGATGTGCATAATCTCTCTAGATAAATTATGCAGAGTATAAATTTTGGGGGTAATTTATGAGTGGAGATTATGAGACACTAGAAATCAATCAACCTAAAATTACATATTTTCAGAAAAGATCCGAAAATAATACAGAATGGTTAGATGAATTAATAAACCAAATTGAAGATATGAAAAACAATATATCTAAATCTGCATAATGACAGAAAAAGAGTTGAATGAATTAGAGAAATTTGCAAAAGAAAATGGATACAATGACGAGCTAAAAGATATATATTTAAGGGAAGTTATTGACATAAATAAAGAATACGAATGAGATCAAATTTTTGGCCAAATATTCGACTAGCTACAAAAATTCTTTTAGTTATTGTTACTGTTACTATTGCTTTAAAGATTGCTCCAATAGCAACGGTATATCAGGAAAAAAATTTATGTATTAAATATTTAAAACATCAAATAAATCGAGACAAACTTATCAAAAGACTAAAAATAGTTAAACAAGCAAATCCATCTAGTATTTGTGACTCTATCCCTAAAAGTTAAAAATGAAGATCAAGTCATTTATCCCCTTAATTGTAGTATTTGGTACTTCATTTCTGATAACCATTTCATTGCTCAAAAGTTTCCAAATTTTTATGGGAATATCAATTTGTCTTTTAGCGATGCTCAAGCTTATGGATATTGAAGCTTTTGGAACAAGTTATAAGAAATATGATTTAATATCTTCTAAATTTGATGGCTGGATATATATTTTTCCTTTTTGCGAATTATTAATTGGAATAAGTTTTCTTAATTCTTCTCCACCTTCTCTAATTATTTTTATTGCTCTAGTTTTAGGAATTTCTGGAATGATTTCAGTATTTAAGGCTGTTTATTTGGATAAATTGAAATTAAATTGTGCATGTATTGGTGGATATGCAAAAACTCCTTTGGGAATTATTAGTTTTATCGAAAATCTTTTAATGGCAATTATGAGTGTCTTAATTTTGATTAAATAGCGATTTTATAAATTTTCATTTATGGTTAATTTAAATATTAAATTTAATCGTCATAATTAGTATGACACTTAAAAAAATATTTATGAAAATAGGATTATTAAATTATCTAATTTTTTCTGGAATTCTTTTTGCAAATATAATTAATCCAAATAAGAGTATTGCTTTAACTCAAGAAAATATAGATATTCCAAAAGTTGTTTCTTATAGATCAGCATCATGTGGTTGTTGCAAAAAATGGATCAACCATTTAAGAGATAATGGATTAGAAGTTGTTGATAATATAGTTGAGGATGTTTCAGTAATTAAAAACCAATATCAAATTCCCAATAACCTGAGATCATGTCACTCTGCTCAAATAGCTAACTATACGATTGAAGGACATGTCCCGATTGAATCAATCAACAAACTTTTTAGAGAAAAACCAAATATCAATGGGATAGCAGTTCCGGACATGCCACTTGGCTCTCCAGGGATGGAAATTCATTCTCACCACTCGCACTCGCATGATTATGAGAACTACAAAGTAGTTTCATTTAGTAAAAATGGCAAAACAAAATTATTTGATAAAATCTCCCCTTAATACAAATACTTATTTGAAATAATGCATATTTTTCTTAGAAATTTTAAATTTTTTATTTTTTTATTTTCCTTATCTCTAAATTTCAATAGTTATTCGCATGCACATATGAGGGGTACATTTCTTTCTGAAGAGGACGCCGAAAATAGATCTTTAGAACTTGGTTGCGAAGGAATACATAAGAATCAAGATAAATGGATGCCATGCAAAAACGAAAAAGAATTACATATCTATTTGAGGAAATAAATGGAAAAATTAAAAACAAATCAAAGAAAAATCCACAGAAAAATAACTGCAATTTCAGCAATCCCATTACTAATTACTATTTTATCTGGGACTATTTATAGTATTCTTCAGCCACTAGGAATAGATACTTTTTGGTTAATAAAATGGCACACAGGTAATTTTAGCATTATTAATTTGCAACCTTTTTACTCGATATTTCTAGGTATAGCTTCAATAATCTCAATAATATCGGGCGTTAAACTATTACAAAAAAAATCTTAGATATTCTAAGCCAAAATTTAACTAATTAATACTATTTGCGCCACCACTTACTAAGAAAATTATCGCTCCTAGTGCCATTGTTACTACACCCATATAAGGGTATTTCTTAATTCTTGATTTAGTAATTGGAAGCCATGAAAGGTATCTATCAGATTTATTTAATTCAATTTTTTTTTGTCTAGGTGGTAATCCTAATTCTTCTCTTCTTTTAGCTTCGCCCATAATCTTAAATTTGTTTATGTATCAATATTAAAAATTATGTTCTACTCCTGCGAGTTAACTTTATTAAAAACAGATCATTTATAGATAAACAAATTATTTAAAATTTATTTAGCCTTCTTTAAATATAGATTTTTTGTATTTGCTTGATCTGATGTAAATAACAAAACTAATATAGTTCCAACTAGAAATGAAAAAATCATTGTCAAACCAACAACTTCAACCATTTCACTAGGCAGATAATTTAGAAACATAATCAATAGATCTCTTATTTTAAACTTAGCAATTGTATTTTTTATGTAAAGTAAGTATTCCTCCTTAAATTTCGAAAAGAAGTTTCTGAGACTTTTAAATCTTTATTTATTTTTATTTGCGGGATAAATCTAGTTCTAGCAGATCACAATTTTCTTACTTAGCTATTCCTATTTTCTTAAGCAATTTCAGGTAAGGCAAGGCCCAATTACCAAAGGTAAAAGAGATTGTCGTATTTTTTGTAGTTGGTAATAATGTTTTAGAACGTATAGAGACTAATTTAGAAAATATCTTAATAGTCTCTGCTTCTAGATTATCCATATACAATTTTTTTTTAACACCTCGATCTTTCTTTTGGGGCAAATAATTTTCTATAAACCATAAAACTTGATCTAAATTTGATTTATTGGGTGAGGTTTTAATTTGTTTATTTTTCTTTTTAAACATATTGATTTGCCTCTTAATTACTGAATTAAATTTGCCATTTATATAATTTAAATCAATAGTAAAAGCATCAAAATTATGTTCTTTTTAATAATCGATAATCGAAAAAATAAATTAATAATTACGTTGTACTTATAAAAATAAAAAAAGAGAGGGATAAAACCCCCTCTTAATTGATCAGTTTCAAAAAAGAATTTAATTTTTTGAGTCTTTAAATTTCATTTCTTTTTGTGTTTTCCTGATTCTTTCTTCAAAGACGGATCTTCTGTATGGAGTAACTTCTCCACTTTTAGTAGCCAAAAGTTGGGCTTCATGTAGCCTATTGGCTCTTTTGATTTTTTCTCTTATTTGTAAGAGGTTATTCATGATCTTTTGCAGTTAATGAGAATCCCGTTCCCTACTCCCATTTCATGCGTCCAGAGATATAAACTTGGATGAACGTTAATGAACGATAGCATTTTAAAAAAAATTCCGCGAGAGTAATTTTTACTAAATTTTTCTCAAAATATGAATATTGAATAGATAGTATAAAAAAGTTTTTAATATCTCCTAAATTAAGATAAGAAAATT
>CACKJL010000008.1 GCA_902600395.1 uncultured Prochlorococcus sp.
TGCTCAATATTGCCAAAATGGTAAATAAAAGTTTCCATTCTTCGTCAAAAGAAGTGAAAGTTGTGCTTAATATTCTTATTGCAAATGCAAAGCCAGCTGTTTTTGAACCAACAGATAAAAAAGCTACTACAGGTGTAGGTGAACCTTCATATACATCAGGAGTCCATTGATGAAAGGGAACAGCAGCAATTTTAAAGGCAACTGTTGACAAGACAAATACAAGAGCTAGTGAAGTAATAAAGGATGGCTTATTGATAATTTCTAAACCTATGGTCGTTAAGTTTGTTGAACCACTTAATCCATAAAGAAAAGAGGATCCATACAAGTAGACCGCAGCAGCAGCTGATCCAACAAGGAGGTATTTTAAGGCCGCTTCTGAACTTCTTGGATCTCTCTTGAGGTAACCAGAAAGCAAGTAACTTGCTACAGATAAAGTTTCCAGAGATATAAATACACTAATAAGGTCAGTAGATCCACACAAAAGCATTGCTCCAAGGGTGGCCGAAAGAACTATCGCAGCAAACTCGCCAATTGGGCTACCACTTTGTTCTGTATACCGCCAACTTATAAGTAAAGATATTAAGGTTGATAAAGAAATTATTGATCTAAATGCGATTGCCAAATTATCTGAATTAAAGGACCCAAGGAATGCGCTTTCTACAGGATTACTCCATTGCAATGCCAAACTAACGAGAGAGCTGCCAATTGATAAATAGCAAATTATTGGTGCCCATTTTGAGGCAGTTTTTTCTCCAGCTAAATCTACAAGAAGTGTTCCAACAATACCTAATAAAATAAAAGCCTCTGGAATAATGGCTTGAGCATTTAAATTAATTGTAAAGATTTCGTTGGGCACTTTATTAAATTGGATTAAATTAGATGTTTGATTGTAAGGGTCTAAGAGTTAATCTTAACTTGATTATAATTTGTGGGTATGATTTTTGAAATTTTCAGAAGAAAATACTTGAAAAAGCTTCAAATAATCATAATATGCCCTAACAGAACAAAAACACCAATTTTTGAAATAAACCTTGGATCACACACTTGTTATTGTTGAAAGTCCCACCAAAGCAAAAACTATAAGAAAGTTTTTGCCTCCTAATTATGAAGTTCTCGCTTCAATGGGACATGTAAGAGATCTTCCAAAAGGAGCTGCTGAAATACCTGCTGCGGTTAAAAAGGAAAAATGGTCAAGGATAGGAGTTAATACAACAGAAGATTTTGAACCACTTTATATAGTTCCAAAAGATAAGAAAAAGGTTGTTAAAGAATTAAAAGATGCATTGAAAGGTGCGAACCAGCTATTACTGGCAACTGATGAAGATAGAGAGGGAGAGAGTATTAGCTGGCATCTCTTGCAAATACTTAAGCCTAAAATACCAACTAAGAGAATGGTTTTTCATGAAATCACAAAAAAGGCAATTAATAAAGCTTTAGACCAAACAAGAGAAATTGATATGGAACTTGTTCAGGCTCAAGAAACAAGAAGAATCTTGGACAGGCTTTTTGGATATGAATTATCTCCTTTACTTTGGAAGAAGGTAGCCCCCCGACTATCTGCTGGTCGTGTCCAATCAGTTTCTGTAAGACTTCTTGTTAGGCGAGAGAGAGAGAGAAGATCCTTTAAAAAAGCTAGTTACTGGGGGATTAAAGCTTCCCTAGTAAAAGATAATATTACTTTCGAAACTAAATTATTCAGTTTAAACGGTCAAAGAATTTCTAACGGTTCCGATTTCGACGAACAAACCGGTAAATTAAAAGAAGGAAACAAATCTTTAATAATTGGAGAAGAACAAGTAAATGATTTATTGAAGACTTTTTCCTCAAAGGATTGGTTAGTCTCAAAAATTGAAAAAAAGCCATCCACTCGTAAGCCAGTTCCTCCATTTACAACTAGCACATTACAACAAGAAGCAAATAGGAAGCTTCGTTTGTCTGCAAGAGAAACTATGAGATGTGCACAAGGTCTATATGAGAGAGGTTTCATAACATATATGAGAACTGATTCAGTTCATCTCTCCGAACAAGCCACAAGAGCTGCTAGAGAATGTGTCAGTTCTATGTATGGAAAAGAATATTTATCTAACTCGCCAAGACAATTTAATTCAACTGCAAGAAATGCTCAAGAAGCACACGAAGCTATTAGGCCGGCAGGTGAGGTATTTAAAACACCAAAGGAAACTAATCTAACTGGTAGAGACTTATCACTTTACGATTTAATTTGGAAAAGAACTGTAGCTAGTCAAATGGCGGAAGCTAGGTTAACAATGATTAATGCTGAAATTAGCGTAGGGGATGGATTATTTAAATCGAGCGGAAAAAGTATTGATTTCGCAGGATTCTTCAGAGCTTATGTCGAGGGAAGTGATGACCCAAGTTCATCCCTTGAACAACAAGAAATTATTCTACCAAACTTAACAACTGGAACATGTCTTGAAGTTACTAATAAGGAATCTACTTTTCATGAAACTAAACCTCCTGCAAGATATACAGAGGCTGCATTAGTTAAAGTTCTTGAAAAAGAAGGGATTGGGAGACCTTCTACCTATGCCAGCATTATTGGGACCATAGTTGATAGAGGTTATGCGAATATATCTTCCAATACTTTGGCTCCAACATTTACAGCTTTTGCTGTTACTGCTCTATTAGAAGAACATTTTCCTGATCTGGTTGATACTACTTTTACTGCAAAAATGGAATCTTCATTGGATGAAATATCTTCTGGTAATCTTGAGTGGCTACCATACCTAGAAACTTTCTATAAAGGTAAAAATGGTTTGGAGGTAAAAGTTCAGAAAACAGAGGGTGATATTGATGGTAAAGCTTATAGACAAGTTGATTTCGAAGACCTTCCTTGCGTAGTCAGAATAGGTTCAAATGGACCTTGGCTAGAGGGTACAAAAATTGATGAATCTGGTAATGAAATTCAGGCTAAAGGTAATCTTCCAATGGATATTACTCCTGGAGATTTAGATATAAAGCAAGTTGATCAAATTTTAAGTGGCCCATCAGATCTTGGAACTGACCCGAAAACTGGGGAAAAAGTCTTTTTAAGATTTGGCCCTTATGGACCTTACGTACAATTGGGAAATAATGATCAAGATAAAGCTAAACCAAGAAGAGCTTCATTACCTAAAGAGTTTAAAACTGATGATCTAACTCTAGATGAGGCGCTTGTACTTTTAAGTTTACCTAGATTGTTAGGAGTTCATCCTGAAGGAGGAGTTGTTGAAGCTGATAGAGGAAGATTTGGACCTTACATCAAATGGATTAAAAATGAATCTGAATCTGAAAATAGATCCTTAAAGAAAGAGGATGATGTTTTTACTGTTGATATAAAACGAGCATTAGAAATTCTTGCGATGCCAAAAATGGGTAGAGGTGGTCAAGAGGTACTTAAAGACTTTGGAAAACCGAAAGAATTTAAAGAAAAAATTCAAATATTAAATGGAAGATATGGTGTCTATTTAAAATGTGGCAAAACTAATGTTTCGATTGCCAAAGATACTGACATAGAAAAATTTACCATAGATGAAGCAGTATCTCTTTTAGAAGAAAAACTAAAAGATAAAAAAGGCGCAATTTTAAAAAAAACAAAGATTAGTAATAAAAAAACTACAAGGAAAAAGAAAAGTTAGAAAAAATATGATTTTAAAAAAAAAAGAATTTTTTTTATTAATTTTTTTAATTTTCTTGCAATCATGCTCTGGAGGGAGGATTGGAGATTTTCTTGAAAGTAGTTTTAATGATTTAGAAAAAACAAGCAAAAATCAAGATTTACAAAATAACATATTAAATAAAAAAGATATAAATTTAGAAAAAGAAAATAAAAAATTTGATGATAAAAAAAATAAAAAAATTAAAAAAGTAGTGAAGCCAAAAAATGCTCCAGAAAATAAAAAAGATATAAATTTAGAAAAAGAAAACAAAAAATTTGATGATAAAAAAAATAAAAAAATTAAAAAAGTAGTGAAGCCAAAAAATGCTCCAGAAAATAAAAAAGATATAAATTTAGAAAAAGAAAACAAAAAATTTGATGATAAAAAAAATAAAAAAATTAAAAAAGTAGTGAAGCCAAAAAATGCTCCAGAAAATAAAAAAGATATAAATTTAGAAAAAGAAAACAAAAAATTTGATGATAAAAAAAATAAAAAAATTAAAAAAGTAGTGAAGCCAAAAAATGCTCCAGAAAATAAAAAAGATATAAATTTAGAAAAAGAAAACAAAAAATTTGATGATAAAAAAAATAAAAAAATTAAGAATCTTTCAAAAAAAAGAAAAATTGAGCTTCAATCTTACAAAATAATATTCATTTTAAAAGATGTAGATCCAAAAGATCCCACTGAAAAGTTGAGTTCCATATTGAGTAATTCTGAGGTAAATTTTGAAATAGAAAAGATTGAACGTATCTTAGATTCAAAAAATAAAAGTATGAATAAAAATTAATTAAAAATATTCAACAAAAAATGAAAATAACAACAAAAACTGAAGCATTAAATATTGTCGAGACCTCTTATTTAGCATCTCTTTCGTCTTTATTATGGGTTGCATTATATTATCTGCCAATTGGGGGAGCTTTATTAAGGTTGATTTTACCCCTCCCAATGATCTTGTTGCACTTGAGAAGGGGAAGTAAAATTGCATTGGAAGGACTTTTAATACAATTTCTACTTTTATTCATAATTATGGGTCCTGTTAGAGGAACTTTATTTTTATTTCCTTATGGGATTTTGGCTTTTTGGCTCGGTTGGTGTTGGTTTAAAGAAAAGAGTTGGAAACTTAGTTTAACTGGGGGAGTTGTTATTGGAACCCTTGGCTTCTTAATAAGAGTAATAGCATTATCTACTTTGGTTGGAGATAATCTTTGGGTGTTAATTACTAGAGCGAGTTATGGTCTAATAGAAAAGTTAATTGGATTATTTGATTTACCTTTATATCCCTCAATTTTGAGTATACAGCTAGGTGCAATTTTATTAATAATTTTTCAAGAAATAGTTTATGTTTTAACTGTACATGTAGTTGCCTATTCTCTGTTTCCTAGATTTAAATTAACTATCCCAGATCCTCCAAGATTGTTAAATAGCTTAGTTGATTTTAATAATTAAAAAAAGTAAGAATGTACAGTACAGAATTAGGGATAAATTTTTTTGGAAATGAATCCAATAAAAAAAGACAACTCAATAAAATAGAAATACTGAAAAAGAATATAAAAAATTTAAAAATATTTCTTATAATTGCTGGCACTAATACATCACAGATTCCAGGAATTTCCGCAGCAGGTATTAATCCAAAATCGAGGCGAACAACTGCTCTCGCAGATGCTGAATTTTTACTTGAGGGTGCTTCAAAAGATCATAAATATAAATTGCCTCTTCTCAATGCAGGAGTAACTCCGGCCCTAATTAGTCATGTTTGTTCAAAGCTGATAAATACTTATCCAGTTATTGTTCCTCTGGGAATAGGAGCAAAGCCTTATTTTAATCATTTGGTTGTAGAAGATAGAAATTTGGGCCCATCAAATTGTCTTACTACTGGTAAATCGATGACTAAAGAGAGAGTTTTAAATCTCTATGAGAAAGGTCTTGCGATAGGAAAATCCTTAAAACAACCAGTTTTAATTGCTGAATCTGTACCGGGGGGTACCACAACTGCTCAGGCAGTAATGGAAGCTTTTGGTTTGCAGGTATCTAATTTAGTAGGGAGTAGTTTATTTAAAGCTCCAAGAGAACTAAGAAGACAGGTAATTAAAAGGGGACTTTTAAATGCGAATTTTAAGGCTGATTCCGACTCTTTTGATGTTGTCGCGGCAGTAGGTGATCCTTTCCAAGCTTTTTCAATGGGTCTATTAATTGGTGCCAGGTTAGCAAAACAACCTGTAATATTGTCTGGAGGAAGTCAGATGTTAGCAGTCATTTTGCTTGGATTAGAATTTTTAGGTGAAAAAAATAAAGATGAATTTATTGAAGATGTTTTTATTGCGACATCTGGGTGGCTTGTGAAAGATAATTCTCTAAATGATTTAGTAAATCTAATTAATGAAAAATATGATGTCAAATTATTAGGTTTAGCCAGTCCTTTAAATTTTAAATCTTCAAAATACAAAGAATTGAAGGATTATGAATTAGGTCATGTAAAAGAAGGTGTAGGTGCTGGTGGAATATCATTGCTTGCTTTCTTAGATGGATTTAAAAATGAAGAAATAGTTTCATTATGTCAACAAAATCTGGAAATGATGAAGGGCCTAGGTCAAATTTCTTTAGAGAAGGATTGCTGAATGTTTTCAAAATTTGCAACCAGAAGAGAATTTTTAAATTGTGGTAAGCTTTCGCTTTTATTTTTCTTAAACTCTTGCAGTAATCTACCTAATAAAGTAAAAATTGCATTACAAAATTCTTTTTATCCAGAATCTTTTAAAGATACTATTCCAAAAGATTGGAAGCAGGAAAAAATTAATTTTGAAAATATTCAGCTAAAAAAAAATAGAAGCACAATTTTGAATTCTGACTTTACTTTAATAAATGATGGATGGATTTCTAGTATAGATTTTTCAGAATTTGAAAAAATAAATGAATATGCACTGTTCGAAAATTTGGATAAGAGATCGATAGATTTTTTGGGAAGCTTTAATCAAAATCAGAGGAGTAAATTATTTCCTATTGGCGTAGTACCCTATACAGTCATCATTAAAAATAATAAAGAATTAATAACTTCAGCAAGAACATCTTGGGATTTTCTTCTTTCTGAAAAATTAACTGGGAAAATTATTTTTCCTCAAAGTCCAAGAATAATATTGTCAATTGCTCAAAAAATTAATTCATCTAATTCTTTAAAAAAACTCAAAAGCCAAGCTATGTTATTTGATGATAAAAATATGCTCAATTGGTTGATTAATTCTGATGCTATTGTCGCAATAGTTCCTTATAGTCTTTGTTCAAAATATTTAAAAATAGATCCAAGGCTATCTTTAGTTTTCCCTAGCCAAGGCGTACCTTTGATGTGGCATTTTCTACTTAATCGATCAAATCCAAATAATGCAATATTAATGAAATGGATGCTAGCTTACAGTTCTATTGGACAAGCAGGATTTGTAATGATTGGAATAGTATCTGGTACACAAGATGGTTTATCAGCTGCTGTTTTATATTTGGCTGCATATTTATTTATGAATTTGGGTGCATTTTCTTGCGTAATACTTTTCTCACTAAGAACTGGTTCCGACAGAATTCTTGATTACTCAGGACTTTACCAAAAAGATCCTCTCATTACATTAGGCTTAAGCCTTTGTCTTCTATCTCTTGGAGGGTTACCTCCAATGTTGGGATTTTTTGGAAAGATATACTTGTTCTTTGCAGGTTGGGCAAATCATCAATATCTACTAGTAATTGTTGGATTAGTAACTTCAGTTATATCTATTTATTACTACATTTCAGTGATAAAAATGATGGTAGTTAAAGAACCACAGGAAGCTTCTGAAATAGTCAAATCATATCCAGAAATTAATTGGGGAATTGTAGGATTACCTCCCTTGAGAATTGCACTTTATACTTGCGTGGCGGTAACTGCTCTTGGAGGAATCCTATCTAATCCTCTTTTTCAATTAGCCAATACAGCAGTTTCAGAAACTCCTTTCTTACAAGATATTATTGCTACATCAAACAATATTTCCTAGAAG
This sequence comes from uncultured Prochlorococcus sp., assembly GCA_902600395.1. Lineage (GTDB taxonomy): Bacteria > Cyanobacteriota > Cyanobacteriia > PCC-6307 > Cyanobiaceae > Prochlorococcus_A. The sequence continues at coordinate 7,673 of CACKJL010000008.1, forward strand.
AATTCTTCAATAAATGTCTAAGAAAGTTGCAAGTTTAGAAAATATATCTAAAACGTATGGGAAGGAGGATTTAACTGTCAAAGCCTTAGACAGCATAAATTTAGAAATTTATAAAGGTGATTATTTAGCTGTAATGGGGGCAAGTGGCTCAGGTAAAAGTACAGCTATGAATATTATTGGATGTTTAGATAGACCATCTGAAGGAATTTATAAATTAAATGGTATTCCTGTTGAGAATTTATCTGATGATGAGCTCGCGGAAATACGTAACCAAAAATTAGGCTTTGTTTTTCAACAATTTCATCTTCTTTCAGACGCAACTGCACTTGAGAACGTAACTTTGCCCATGATTTATGCTGGTATTGAGCCTGAGCAAAGATTAGAGCGAGGTAAGAATGCCTTAAAAAAAGTTGGCCTTTCAGAAAGGATGAATAATCGCCCAAACCAATTATCAGGGGGTCAACAACAACGAGTTGCTATTGCGAGGGCTATTATCAATAACCCTGCAATTTTGTTAGCCGACGAACCTACTGGAGCACTAGATTCAAAAACCACTGAAGATGTATTAGATCTTTTTGACAAACTGCATGAATCTGGAATAACTATAGTTTTAGTTACGCATGAAGATGAAGTTGCAAATCGGGCAAAAAAAATAGCTAAATTTAAGGATGGAAGAATAGTTGAATTAAAAGTTAATTAAATTCAAAACCTTCTAATTACCTTCACTTGAGTATCATTTTCAATTCTTAAATTACCATTCGAATCAATATCTTTAATTTTCCATGTATGAGGACAATAACCACTAGGTAAAAAACTTTTAGTAAGAAACTTATTTGCAGATTTAATTACATATTCTTTCTTCTTATTACATTCAATTGAATCATTAAAAGCTTTAAGAACTTTGGCTGTCCAATAATGTTGATTAATATTCTTAGTTTGAAGTACTTTTGATAATGAAATACCTTCTGATGGAGTGTAATTTAAAACATTCATGCCAAGTCCTACTCTTACGTAGATAATTTCTTTTCCTCTTGTAATAACCCTTGGCAAAAATCCAATCAACTTTTTTGAACCAAGAAAAATATCATTTGGCCATTTCAAACAAACATTTATATTCTCTTTTCTAAGCATTTCACATAACTTAATACCTAAAGACAAATTAAATATTTGACATTCAAATTCTTTTGAAAATATTGGGTAAGCTGCACTTAACCAAATCCCGCCTTTTGGTGAAATCCAAGTTTTTGAGTTTTGGCCAACTCCTGAGAACTGTTCTCTTGCGATTATAGCTACAGGCTGATTTTTCTTTATTTCAGAATATTCAAAAAAGTTTGTTAGCTCATTTTCGGTACTTTTACATTTTATTTTGTAATGAAGTGTCCAGGTTGGATATTGACCCTGAATTTTTTTTAAATAAAAAACTGTCTTAGCTGCAGGTCCAATAACTTTCACAAATTTATTATTAAAACAACGAGCATCTTTTTAAAGATTAGATTAACTTTAGTCTTAATAAGTAAATTTTACAAATTGGACAAAAAGTATTTGCCAATAGTGAATAGAAGGAATCCACATCTATTAAAAAATTGTCTTGATAATTTCAAAAAATCATGCGGAGACTTAGATAAACTCTCTAGAATCAACGAAAACTGGAAGAACTTAATCGGATTAGAACTATTTCAAGAATGTAAACCATTAAATATTGAAAAAAAAATACTAACTATTGCAGTAAATCATCCACAGTGGCGCCAAGCTTTAATCTATAACAAGCATAAATTAAAAGAGAGAATAGAGAAAATTGGAATAACTTTGAATGAAATAAAAATAATACAAAATTATGAAATTAAAAATAAAAATATCAAAGCTACTAATGCAAAGATAGTTTGGGCAAAGCATCCAAGCAGAATCAGTCAAAATAATATGTGCATTTGTACTCTTTGTAATTCCCCTACTCCTGAGGGCGAAATCAAAAGATGGGGAAAGTGTTCTTTTTGTTGGAGAAAAATAAAAAACTAAATTCTTTATTTAACTAAAATTAGTATTCCCATTTGCCCCCCCAAAATAGTCCTATATTCAGCTTTTTTAAATCCAACTTCCTTAGCAATATTTATGAGCTCATTTTTCTTTGGAAAATTACTAATACTTTTTTCAATATATGCGTACTCTGGACCTAAATTAAAAAGCCGCGAAATGGTTACTACAATTAATCTCAAATAAATTTTCTGAAAAATATTGGATAAAGAATTTCTTGTTGAGTGATTAAAATCCAAAAATCCTGCCCTTCCCTTATCCTTCAAAAGATCAAAAACTTTTTTTATTCCTTCTTCAACATTATTTAAGTTTCTAAGTCCATATGACATGCAAATCCCATCAAAATTTTTTGAATAATCATTAATTTTTAATACATCTTTAATTTCCCACTTAATAAATTTATTTTTTTTAAGCTCTGATTTTTTTTTTGCAATATTTAAGATATCCACTGCACTGTCAATCCCAGTAATTGAACCCCTTGGACTAACTCTTTCAGAAATTAAGAATGCTAAATCTCCAGTTCCACAGCATAAATCAGCCCAATCTTCGCCATTTAAAGGTTCTAATAAATTAACTAATTTCCTTTTCCATAATCTGTGCAGCCCAAAACTTAATAGATTATTTAAAAAGTCGTATTTATAAGAAATTTTATTAAATATATTTTTGACTTCGATAGTTTTTGTGAATTTCATTTTTAAATTTTTAAACTTATTTTTTTGGTATAAAATTAAATTTTTATTCATATGGTCTAATTGGAAGATTTTTTTCGAGAAGGAAAGTTTTTATTTCTTGTAGAGTAAGTTTCTTATCATGAAGTAATGATGCTAAAAGTGCGGCAGATGCCCTGCCTTCATTGAAAACATCATAGATATCTTCTAAACAACCTGCCCCTCCGGAAGCAATTACTGGGATATCAACAATATTTGCAACAGATTCTGTCAAATTTAAATCATATCCATTCTGTGTTCCATCACCATCCATTGAAGTAAGCAATATTTCCCCTGCGCCTAACTCCTCAACTTTCTTTGCCCAACTTAATACATCTATACAAGTATTTTCTCTCCCTCCTTTCACATATACCTCCCATTCATCAGTCTTATCAACTTTTCTTCGAGCATCAATTGCTATAACGATGCATTGATTACCAAATTCTCTAGAACTTTCAGAAATTAAATAGGGATTTCTTACGGCTGAGGAATTCAAACTCACTTTATCTGCTCCTGCTCTTAAAAGATCATTAATAGAAGAAACAGAATCTATACCTCCACCTACTGTAAAAGGAATTTTTACTGATTTTGCTGTCCTAGAAACAAGGTCAACTAATGTATTCCTATTTTCCACGCTTGCTCTAATATCTAAAAATACCAATTCATCTGCCCCTTCATCAGAGTACCTACAAGCCAATTCAACAGGATCTCCTGAGTCTCTCAAGTTAACAAAATTTACACCTTTAACGACTCTGCCATTGGCGACATCTAAACAAGGAATTAAACGAAGAGCTACCATTTTAGTAAAAATTGTCCAAATGCTGTTAATCTTGCATAATAGCTTCCATTTTACCTCTTATGGCTGAAACAAAATTATTGCCCAAAATCGGTAGTAAAATTAAAATTAACATTAACAAAGTAAAAGATAGACTACCAGCTAAATTAATTGATCAAATATCCTCTAATCCGAAAGCTGTAATAACAGGCTATAAAATGACAGACGGCAGGAGTATTGGGATCACCGCAAAATTTCAGAATGGTGAGCAAAATTGGTTTTTCCCAGAAGAAATTGAGAAAGGTTAAAGAGTAAAGTGAATGATCCAAAACAACTATTAGGAATTAAGGGTGCCTCTGAAACATCAAGCATATGGAAACTCCGCATACAGTTAATGAAACCCATAACGTGGATCCCTTTGATATGGGGGGTTATTTGTGGAGCAGCTGCGAGTGGGAATTTTGAATGGACATTTAGTAATGTTCTAGCTTCATTGGCATGTATGTTGATGAGTGGACCACTTTTGGCTGGTTATACCCAAACCATAAATGATTTTTTTGATAAAGAAATTGATGCAATTAATGAACCAAATAGACCAATTCCTTCTGGCAAAATTTCAATTAAAGATGTAAAAATACAAATCTGGGTATTACTTATAGCTGGTTTAATAGTTGCTTTTCTATTAGATTTATATGCTAAGCACAGCTTCCCCTCCGTCTTACTTTTGGCATTAGGAGGTTCCTTTGTTAGTTATATATATTCTGCTCCGCCACTCAAATTAAAACAGAATGGTTGGCTTGGAAATTATGCATTAGGAGCATCTTATATAGCTTTACCATGGTGGGCAGGACAAGCCTTGTTTGGGAAATTAACTATCGTGACGGCGATACTAACACTTGCTTATAGCCTTTCTGGACTTGGAATTGCTGTTATTAATGATTTCAAAAGTGTTGAAGGAGACTCAAAGCTAGGATTAAATTCTCTACCAGTAGTATTTGGAATTAAAAATGCAAGTAGAATAAGTGCAGGACTAATTGACATTTTTCAATTAGCAATGGTTGTAGTATTAGTCATTATTGGTCAACATTTAGCCTCTGTAATTTTGGTTTTATTGGTAATTCCACAAATTACATTTCAAGATATGTGGTTACTAAGAGATCCTTTAAAGTTTGATGTCAAATATCAAGCAAGTGCCCAACCGTTCCTTATAACTGGAATGTTAGTTACAGCTTTAGCGATAGGACATAGTTTTTTAGTTGCTTAAGGTGCAAAAGATTAAATTCAAATCTTTTGTTTTAATAATTCCAATATTAATTTTTTCTGGAATATCTTTTTATTTTTTTAGTCTAATATTTAGCACCTTAAAATTTGACTTTTCTAAAAATAAAAAGTCTCGGGAAACCAAATATTCTTACGTAATATCATCTTCTGATAATAAGATACTAAGTAAATTAAGCCGCAAATTTGAAATAGATAATCATTATCATAAAATTCCATTTTTTCTTAAACATTCTTTTATATCTTCTGAGGATAAAAGATTTTATAAACATAATGGAATAGATTTAAAAGGTATTTCTCGAGCCCTTATTAAAAATATTAGAAGTGGTTATGTTAAAGAGGGAGGAAGTACGATTACACAACAAGTTGCTAGATTACTTTTTCTAAATAATGATTTAAGTTTTCAAAGAAAAATCAAAGAAATATTTATATCACTCATACTTGAATTTAAATATAACAAAAATCAAATTTTAAAATTATATTTAAATAATATTTATCTAGGATCAGGAGCATACGGGGTAGACGAGGCTGCCCAAGTTTATTTTGGAAAATTTATAGAAGAATTGACATTATCAGAGATCGGATTAATTGCAGGATTAGCTCCTGCTCCTTCAATTTATTCACCTTATCAAAATTTAGAACTAGCTATTAAAAATAGAAATAAAGTTCTTGAATCCATGTATGTTGATGGATATATTTCTCTTGAAAATAAGAATAAGGCTATTAAAGAAAAAATAAAGTTAAATTATCAAACAGCTGATAATTTTTTAGATGATAAATTATTAATAAACTTTATTCTTCAGGAAACAGATAAAAAAATTGGGAGTAAAAATGATTATAAGTTTTTAAGAATTAAATCTTCTATCAACAAAGATTGGCAAGAAAAAGGTCAAAAAATATCAAGATACGCAGGGCCTAAAGAACTTGAATTTGGTCTGTTATCTATCGAATCAAACACAGGTCTAATCAGGACAATGATAACCAGCAAAAATCCATCAATTAATGAATACAATAGAGTGATTTCATCTGTAAGACCTTTAGGTTCTACTTTTAAAATAATCCCTTATGCTGCTGCATTAATAGAAGGAATAAAATTAAGCGATAAATTTGAAGACTTACCAATATGCTGGGAAAGTTATTGCCCAAAAAATTTTTCAGAAGACTATAGAGGTTCAATATCTTTGATTGAATCATTTAAAAGTTCATCAAATATCGTTCCAATATCAATAACAAAAATAATCGGCTTAAAAAATATTATTAATTTAGCGAATTCATTTGGACTAGGTTACAAGCAAGAGTTTGAGGAATTCCCATCATTAGCTATTGGCGCCTACGGAGATAATCTTTTAAACATCACAAATGCATATTCTGCAATAAACAATAATGGGAAGATTCAAAGCCCTGAAATCATAGAAAAAATAGAATCATTTAAAAAACAACCTATTTGGGAAAATAAATCTATTTCCAAGAAAATATTAGATTTAAAAATAAACAAGAAAATAAATAAACTTCTTGAAAAATCTGTAAAAGAAGGAACTTCAAAAGCAGCCTTTATAAAAGGAAAGAAAATTTATGGGAAAACAGGAACATCTGATGGAAATAAAGATCTCTGGTTTATTGGTTCCATTGATAACCTTACAACAGGGGTCTGGATAGGTTACGACGATAATAAGCAATCTGAATTATCTAGTGGGAATGCAGCTTATTTATGGAAGCAGTTTATATCTGAAGTTTATAAAATTCCAGTTAAAAAATAAATTATATTTTTAAGATTTATAAGAAATTATTGCAGAATAAAATCCATCACCAGGATAATCCAAACTAGGTAAAATTTGCTTTTGGCTAAGCAATTTTAAAGTTTTGTTTTTTTCAATAAATCGTTCAATTAATAAATTATTTTCATCAGGACAAATAGTACAAGTTGAATAAACTAAAGTACCATCTTTTTTCAAAAGAGGGAAAATACCCTCCAAAAGTCTTTCCTGTAATAAAGTTAAAGATTTTATTTTTTCTTTACTCAAAGACCATCTAGAATCTGGATTCCTGGAAAGAGTTCCAATCCCTGAACATGGAGCATCTAATAAAATCTTATCAAAATAAGATATAAACTTAGGATTTAATTCAATCAAACGCGTAGCATCAGCCTTAAGGGTATTAACAGATTTCAAATTTAACCTTTCTAAATTTGATTGCAGTATTTTCAATCTTTTTGCTGATCTATCTACGGCAATTATTTCAGCACTATCATTTGTTAATTCTGCAAGGTGAGTAGACTTACTTCCTGGAGCTGCACAAGCATCTAAAATCTTTTCACCTTCTTTTGGATTTAAGAGCGGTGCTATCCACTGAGAAGATCTATCTTGAATTGTCCAAAGTCCATCACTATATCCTGGTAAATTTTTTATAGATCTTGGATTAGATTTTAAAGTAATTCCATTATGTAAATCTTTAATAATTTCAGCATCAATTTTATTTTCATGAAGTACTTTCAAAAAGTTATTTAAATTAGTTTTTAATTGGTTAATTCTCAAATCAATTGATGGTTTTTTATTAAATGCCTTAATGATATTTTCACCCTCACTATTGCCGACCCATTTATAAAGATCATTCACAAGCCATAATGGAAATGATTCAAGATATGAAATTCTTTCTTTTCTATCAGAAGATAATTCCGGAAAGATTTTTTGTTCTAATTTTCTTGATGCATTTCTCAATATCGCATTTACAGTTCCCGCTAAACCATTTAAATCTGTTTTTTTAGCTACTTCTACAGTGGTAGAGATAGCAGCAGGAAATGGGATTTTATCCATTTTCAATAGTTGATACAATCCTATGTGTAGAAGCCATCTTAACTTGGGAGGCTGTTTTTTATGATTAATTTTTGATGTATGATCCGTCCAAAGATCAAGAAATTTTCTATACCTTATGCATCCAAAAGATAATTCCGTAATAAAAGCTATATCAAGAGGATTAAATTGATAATTTTTTAAAACCTTTTCAAGAGCATGATCAGAAAAATCACCAGAACTAACTTTTAATAAAATTTCCCAAGCTGCCTTTCTTTGTAAATATCCTATGCTCAAAATATAATTAATTTTTTAAAGATAACTTTAATATACAAAAAATTCAAAAATTTAAACTACTTTTTCAATTGCAGAATTAAACCAAATAAAACCTAAGATAGAAATAAGTGAAAGATTAAATCCTAAAAAAAGAAAGATATTTAAAGAATGGATTCTTTCCCGAAAAAATATTTTTTTCTCTTTTTGATACTTCATTATTAAAATAAAAACTTATTCAGGATTTCAAACGGCAACCAATATTGATAGATCCTGAATCAAGCATTCTGCCTAATTTAATTGCTATAGATTCCTCCAACCTAGTGAAATTAGATTGATGGGTAGTTATCCAATCTAATTCAGAAAAAGTGATAATTCCCGTCGAATTACTTTCTAAAAAAAGTGTTCCAATTTCCATTAGATAAATCTAATATTTTCTAAGTTAACATCCTTACTTAATATTTCTTCATAACATAATATTCTTTTAATTTTTCAAGGAAAACTGTAGGTTGTTACTCTTAATTTATTGAATATCCCTTAAAAATTTATCGGCCGTTTTTAAGTGATTATTTAATTTTTCCTCTGACATTTTATCGAGATTTCTTGTTAACATTGCCAGACGATATTGCTTTCTAAAAAAGCTTTCATTATCTTTAATAAATTTCCAAAATAAGCCATCCCATATTTCACACCATGGGCCACTTTTAAAATTAGACATTTTTTTTACATAATTAGAGCTTGATATATATGGCTTTGTTGAAAAGATACCACCATCACTAAACTGACTCATTCCGTAAACATTTGGGACCATAACCCAATCATAGGAATCAATAAACATTTCCATAAACCATTTATAAACTTGGTTGGGGTGAATTCTACATAGAAGCATAAAGTTGCCAACAATCATTAGCCGCTCAATATGATGACAATAACCAAATTTAATAATATTTTTTATAACAACGTCTACTGGTTCAATTCCAGTATTTCCTTGATAAAAAGATTTTGGAATTGGCTTATCTTCAAAATTCCAAAAATTACTATTTCGCATTTTTGTTCCGTACTTTTTATAGACGAGGCAAATAAACTCTCTCCATCCAATAATTTGACGAATAAAACCCTCTAAAGAGTTAATTGGAACATTATTATTTTTGGCATAAAGTAATGCTTTATTTACTACTTCATTTGGCGTTAGCAAGCCACTATTTAAAAGAGGAGAAAGTAAACTATGCCATAAAAAAGAATTTTCTTTAGAAATAGCATCTTCATAATCTCCAAACAAGAAAAATTTATGTTTAAAAAAATCATTTAACCATTCATCTGCCTCCTCAAAATTAGTTGGATATAAAAAGTTATTACTTTCTCCAATAAAATCAATATCTAAATTGGCCAAAACCTTTTCGGCATGAATTACAAATTTATTTTTTGGTAATTTAGGTGTATCAGGTATGCTGATTTTTTTGGGTAATTTTTTTCTATTCATCTCATCGAAACTCCATTTACCACCTTCAGGTTTATCATCAGGATTAACTAATATCTTTTGGCTCTTTCTTTGATTCTCATAAAATCTCCCCATAAGAGGTTTTTTTGAATTTGATGCAAATAAATCTTTTAAATCTTCACTGGTCATAAACATAGGAGAAGGCAAAATATTTAAAGCTAAATTATTACTTTCAACAAAATTATTAATCCTCTTCATTATTAAATAATCATGAGGGTCAATGAGATTTATTTTCTGATATTTATTTTTAATAAATTCCGATAAGTAATCAACTGTAGAAACATTATTCTTGTTTTCGATGTATAAAATTTTAAAGCCAGATGTTTCTAAATAATTTTTATAAGCGAGCATAGATGCTCTATGAAAAACTAACTTATTTTTATGGTTAATTAATTTATGAAATTTATCATTTCCAAAAAATAATGAGTCTTCCAAAATCAAAACTTCACAATTTATTTTTAAGATTGGGCTTTCTCTAAAAAGTTGATTCGGGAAAATAATTGATACTTGTTTCATCTTTGCGACTTTCTGTTACTGCATCTTTTTGAACAGTAGACAACATCATCCCAACAGTTTTTCCATTTTTTACGCCACTCAAACGGCCTATTGCAAACAGGACAAGTTTTAGTAGAAAGATTTTTCAAAATTTATAATTTTCTTTTATGGGTAGATTTAAATCTAGTTGAATCTTTAAGGGCCATATGTTTTGTATTTCTTCCCGAAACTCTCTTTCTCCAGACTTTGAAAGATTTGGGTTTAAGATTTTGACGCATAATTTTTATCGCATCCTCCTCTTTTAAACCAAATTGATACTCAATAGCTTCAAAGGGTGTTCTATCTTCCCAACACATTTCTATTATTCTGTCTATATCGATACTTTCCATATTTATTGTTCACATTGTGAGGTACAAAGTTTTTCAATATCGGATCTACCTGTAATTTGAAGTCTATATTTTGCCCAATATCTGTAAACCAATCTCAATAATGGAGATAAGAGCTTAATCTTCAATGGATAATAAACCCAACCTAAACCAACTAATTCATAAGAATATGCAAGTACATCTAGTCCCCTAATAATTTCACCATTTTCAATAATCCCATGCAGGTTTGACATAGCTTCTGAATATGAGATGTCATAAAAGAGACTTTGATCATAATCCTTACTATTAATATCTATAAATGCAATTTGATTTAAGGTATCTCTTTTTTTAAGAAAATTTGTTTCTCTCAAACAAAGTGGACAACCACCATCGAATAAAAAGGTTAATTTATTTTTCATATTTTTATTCAAATATAGAAATTAAATAACTTTTTTGTGGAATAATAAATTTTTTTTAGATTACAAGCTTTATAAAGCCTTAATAATTGCCAGTTCTAATTTAGTGAAATTATATTATCTTATTAATTAATAAGCCATTGATTAAGGGATACATCAATGGTTTAAAACTATTTATAATCAATCATCCAGAAGATGAACTCCTTCTCCTACATCAGGAGTAAATTTACAATATTTTTCAAAAATAAGTCCAACACCTCTCATTTTTTCTCCTAATTCATCGTTAAATTTATTCCATTCTTCGGACTCGCGATCAGGTAAATCCCACCCTTGTTTTTCTACCATACTTGTTATTACTGTATAGTCCCATTCTATGTATGCCATTGAGTTAATTTAAACTACCAAAATATTATAAACCAAGAGATTTAATAGGTAATCAATATTTTTTGAATATAATTTAAAAGTGTGAAAAAATTATAAATGTCAATTTTGCCAAGAAGATTTGAACGAATCAAAAGTGTTTTAGATTGCAGAATGAAAAACTTGACTGTTTTAGTTGAGGATGTAAATAAACCACATAATTTATCTGCGATTTTAAGGACATGTGATGCAGCAGGAGTTTTCGAAGCAAATTTTATTAGTAAAACGAATGCCGTTAAAACGTTTAATAGTACTGCTCAAGGAAGTCAAAAATGGGTAAAACTGCATAATCATGAAAACACTATCACGGCAATATCTGATTTAAAAAATAAGGGTTTTAAATTATATGGAACGACTCTTAATAGTGAATCAGTAGATTATAGAAATTTTGATTATTCTCAAAATACATGTTTTGTTTTAGGAGCAGAAAAATGGGGACTAAGTAATGAACTTATATCAATGGTTGATCAATCAATTTTTATACCTATGAGAGGTATGGTTCAATCTCTGAATGTTTCAGTTGCTGCTTCTATTTTATTATTTGAAGCTGTTCGCCAAAGAAAAAATAAAGGTATATTGCCTGCTAATGGAGAAGGATTAAATATGGATGAATATCAAAAAACACTTTTTGAATGGTGTTACCCAGAATTAGCTGCGGTGTATAAAAAAATCAGCTAAAGAATATCCAAAGTTGAATGATCAAGGAGAACTTGACCCTATTAAAGGTAACTAAATTTATTCAGAATTTTGACTATCAAAAATTTCTTCAAGATCCTCTCCTACAAAAGAAAGACCTAAAACTAAAAAAAACATTGCCAAACCTGGGAACAAAGCCGTCCACCAGATACCTGTAGGTAAAGCGGCAAGAGCCAGATTTAAATCACTTCCCCACTCTGGGACATCTGCAGGAACGCCAAGGCCTAAAAATCCTAAACTTCCTAATACCAAAACAGCATCTGCAGCATTTAGGGTAAGCAGAATAGGCAATGGTGTTATTACATTTGGGAGAATATATTTAAAAATAATTTTTTTAACATCAGCTCCTGCAACTTGAGCTGCCTCCACATAAGTTTCGGATTTAACCAATATTGTCTGATTTCTGATTAATCTAAAATATTGAGGAGAGTAAACAATACACAACGCCAAAGCCGCGTTAAGGATACCCTTACCCAATACAAAAGCCACAACAACTGAAAGCAAAATTACAGGTATTGAAAAAATAGTATCCATTATTAGTGATAAGCATTTATCAAAAAAACCACCAAAATATCCACTTAATAATCCCAATGGCAAACCCAAACTTAATGAAAAAAGAATAGCTAAGAACACAACTTCTATCGCTAATGATGATCCTTGCAAAGTTCTTAAGCAAACATCTCTTCCTAATCTATCTGTGCCACAAAAATGATTAAAAGAAGGAGGGGCAAAGATATCATTGCTTAACATTGAAAATGAATAGCCAAAAAAATTATTGGCCTCTAAAAATTTCATTATTAAAACAACAAGAAGATAAAAAAGTACAATTAAAAATCCAGCTTTTCTGATATTTGCGCCGACACGATTAAATGAGTTAATATCCAAAATCTTTTTTAAAGATATAAATGAAATATACCCAATTCTTTTAAAAATTAATAGCTATAAGTTTTAAATTAAAAGAAATTACTGGTTTAACTTCAAGACTGCCATAAAAGCTTCTTGAGGGACTTCAACTTTACCCATTGCCTTCATCCTCTTTTTACCTTTGGCTTGTTTCTTTAAAAGTTTCTTTTTCCTAGAAATATCTCCTCCATAACATTTAGATAAAACATCTTTTCGCAAAGCACTTATGCTTTCACTTGCAATAATCCTGCTACCGATTGATGCTTGAATAGGTATTTTAAATTGTTGTTTTGGAATAAGTTCTTTTAATTTCTCAACTAAACTTCTGCCAATTCCATAAGCCTTATCTTTATGAACAATAGAAGTTAATGGATCTGCTCTTTCTGAATTTATTAGAACATCTAATCTAACAAGGTCATTCTTTCTATAGCCAATCAAATGATATTCCATTGATGCATAACCTTGGGTTCTACTTTTCATTTGATCAAAGAAATCTGTAACAACTTCTGCTAATGGAATTTCATAAATCAAGGTAACTCGATCTGTTGTTATGTATTTCATATCTATAAATACTCCCCTTCTTTCCTGACATAAACCCATTAATGTTCCATTAAATTCATTGGGAGCATAAATTTCCATTTTCACATAAGGCTCTTCTATTGATTCTCTAAGTTGTGGATCAGGAATTGTAGAAGGGTTATCAATAAAGATATGTTCCTGCTGATTTAAATTAACTTTATAAATAACTGATGGTGCCGTTACGATTAGATCCAAGTCATATTCTCTTTCTAATCTTTCTTGAACAATCTCCATATGAAGAAGTCCAAGGAATCCACACCTAAATCCGAAGCCCATTGCGCTACTGGTTTCGGGCTCATATTTTAAAGCTGCATCAGATAATTGTAATTTTTCTAGTGATACTCTTAAATCTGGGAATTGATCAGCATCAGTTGGGAATAAGCCACAAAAAACCATAGGATTTGCTGTCTTATATCCAGGCAAAGGTTCATTGGCAGGTGAATTTAAAAGAGTAATCGTATCTCCCACTCTGGCATCAGCAACTGATTTTATAGAAGCAGCTAAATAACCAACTTCTCCTGCATGTAATTCATCAACTTGCTGCTGATCAGGCGCCATTATTCCTATCTCATCTAATTCATAATTTTTCTTACTTGCCATTAATAATATTTTTTCTCTCTTATTTAGAGACCCAGATATCACCCTGAAATAAACAATAACTCCCCTGTACGGATCATAATAAGAATCAAAAATCAGTGCCTTTGTAGGTAGTTTAATTTCATCTTGAGGAGGAGGTACTCTTCTTACGATTGCTTCCAAAATATCTTTAATACCAACTCCAGTTTTTGCTGAACAATTTATTGCATTAGATGTATCAAGTCCAATAATTTCCTCTATTTCTTGTTTTATTTTTTCAGCATCAGCCCCTGGTAAATCAACTTTATTTAAAACAGGAATTATTTCAAGATTATTTTCTAAGGCAAGATAAACATTAGCTAAGGTTTGAGCTTCTACTCCTTGACTTGCATCAACAACGAGTAAAGCGCCTTCACAAGCTTGAAGAGATCTACTAACCTCATAAGAGAAATCAACATGCCCTGGAGTATCTATTAAGTTCAAAACATATTCTTGGGAATCGTCAGCTTTATATTTCATCCTAGCGGCCTGTAACTTGATAGTAATTCCTCTCTCTCTTTCAAGATCCATACTGTCCAAAAATTGTTCTTGCATATCCCTTTGCTGCACAGTACCAGTATCTTGAAGCAACCTATCTGCAAGGGTAGATTTACCATGGTCAATATGAGCGATTATGCAGAAATTTCTAATTTTTGAAACCGATATATCAGTCATATAGAAAGAAAAATTCTCCTCTTATTACATCTTGATTAATATTAGCTAATTAGAATTATGGATGGAAACCAAAAATGGAATTGTTTCTTTTTTTAATTTCTTTTATGAAGGTACTGTTTTTTTCAGAGGCTGTTCGTTCTGGATAAATTAAGTCATTTATTTTTTTCTGAAGATTATGCTTGTCGTTTAAAAATAATACTGATTTTTCTAGAACTTCAACCATAATTGAGACCGCAGTACTTGCTCCGGGAGATGCTCCTAACAAAGCAGATAATGATCCATCAGATGAATTCACAATCTCAGTTCCAAATTTCAAAGAGCCACCGCCTTCAGTTTTTTTAATTATTTGGACTCTTTGACCAGCATTCTTTAAATACCAATCAGAAGGATTAGCTGATGGCATCATATTCTTTAAATTCTCAACTCTTGAGTTATGGCTCTTTAATGATTGTGATATTAGGTAATTAATTAAATCGTTGTTCTTGAAACCAACGTCTAACATAGAAAATATATTATTCTTTTTAATTGAACTAAATAAGTCAAAGTATGAACTTTGTTTTAAAAATTTCGTTGTAAATCCAGCAAAAGGTCCATATAAAAGAAGTTTTTTATTATCAATCCATCTGGTGTCTAGATGAGGCACAGACATTGGTGGCGATCCAATATCAGCTTTACCATAAACTTTTGAGTTATGTTTTTCTGTTAGATCTTTTTTCTCGCAAATAAGCCATTTCCCACTAACAGGAAATCCACCATAACTTTTTGCTTCTGGAATTTTTGATTTTTGCAAATAATTAATTGTTTTTCCACCAGCACCAAGAAAAACATAGCCAGTTCTAATTGAAGTTTTTCTACCTTCAGAACTAATTTCTAGTTCCCATTGTTTTTTATCAATTTTCTTTAAATCTATTAATTCTGTTTTGTATCTAATTTCAACATTTTTGTTTAAGGAAACTAATGACAAATACTCTTTAGTTAAAGCCTCAAAATTAATATCAGTTCCTCTGCCTATTCTGGTAGCAGCAATTTGAGTAGATGGATTTCTATCTTTTGTTATTAGAGGAGCCCATGATGAAATTTCATCAAAAGATGTAGAAAATTCCATATCGATAAATTCAGGATTTTCGGTCATTTTCTGAAATCTTTTTTTTAAAAAAGAAATATTATCCTGACCAGACACAAAGCTAATATGAGGAATAAATTTTAGAAACTTCTTAATATCAATTTTCCCTGCTTCATACAATGAGGCCCATAAAGACATGGATGTTTCAAAAGAACGATTTATTGAGAGCGCTTTATCTATTTTTAGATTTCCTTTTTCATCTAAAGGGGTATAGTTTAATTCGCAATTAGCCGCATGTCCTGTACCTGCATTATTAAAAGCGCCAGTACTTTCACTTCCTGGAGCATTTAATTTTTCTATAATAAGAAATTTTATATCTGGTAAAACTTCTGAAATTAGGAGGGCTAAAGTACTACTCATTATCCCTCCTCCTACTAAGACTGCATCAAAGTAGCTATTGTCATTAGTGGGATTTTTAGATGGAGTCACAACAGAAAATTATCTTTTTTGCAATTAATCAGATTTCTTTCTAGGCTTATTATAAAGTTAATCCAAAATTATGAGTACTGAAACACTCTCGCTGACAAACGAAAATGTAGAAAAAGTCCTTGACGAGCTAAGACCTTTTTTAATTTCTGATGGAGGTAATGTAGAGATTGCAGAAATAGATGGTCCAATTGTCAAAGTCAGACTTCAAGGAGCATGTGGTAGTTGCCCAAGTAGCACTATGACTCTCAAAATGGGTATTGAAAGAAAGTTAAAAGAAATGATTCCTGAAATAAGCGAAGTTGTCCAGGTTTTATAAAATTTTTTAACTGAAATATATTATTTAGTTTTTAATTCCTTCAACAAAGATGATTCCATATCAAGGCAATCAATTGGAAGTCCTTGACCAATAGCGATTAAAAGAGGTGCAAGAATTCCTAAAGTAAAAACTAAATTTGATTGGCTTACATCATATTTACTCAAAGTAAAAGTTATCAAATAAATAATTGAAAAATAAGCATGTAGTGAAAAAAATTCTTTTGGCTTTAACACTGGCCACCTTAAAGTATTTCCCAAGAAATATAAAAAACCTGTCATAAATAAATAGTTACATGAAGATTAAACCAAATATAAACATAATCCTTTTTAGAGACTATTTATAAAAAAATTTACCTAAGATAATAATTAAAAAAACATTAAATCTTCGTTTCTATTTGTAAAAGCTAGACATGCAGTTAAAAATAAGCTTATAATAATTTTGTAGCAATCGCTACTTTTTCGTTCACTCTCATTTGAGAGCGCAGTTCGAGTCATACCATGGAACGGGGGATGGCCGTGTTGTCACATCGAAACATGACTACTTTAACTTACAGAGGTAAAAACTACGTTCAAAACAAAGAAGCTGCTAAAAAGCAACTTGTTGAACTTACCTACAGAAGAAACGTATACACCAACAGAATGGATGACGCTTCTTCAAGTAATGAAAAAGCAGAATTAAATTACAGAGGTGTTAATTACACTAAATAATTTAATTAAACAAATTAAAAGCCCCTTTTTCAGGGGCTTTTTTTTTGGCTATATTTATCAAGAGTCCTTTAAAAAATATGTCTGAAAGTTGCTGTAATACAAACACATCGAATAAAGCATCTAATCAATTCGATCATAAAGATGCGATTCAAGAAAGATATGGTTCAGCCGCACTTGAAAAAGAAAGTTGTCTTTGTACACCAGTTGGTTTTAATCCCGTTTTACTTGAAGCAATTCCTCAAGAGGTTATAGAAAGAGACTATGGATGTGGTGATCCAACAAAATATGTTCAAAAAAATGATATAGTCTTAGACCTTGGAAGTGGTAGCGGCAAAAATGCTTTTATTTGTGCCCAAATTGTTGGGAAAAAAGGGAAAGTTATTGGAGTTGATCAGAATCCTGACATGCTTTGTTTATCAAGATCAGCTTCTAAAGAAGTTACAAAAAATATAGGTTTTAACAATACAGAATTTCTTGAAGGATCAATTGAAAAACTTGATGAATTAGATGAAGATTTAAATCCATTAATCGCCGACAAATCAGTCGATATTATTTTAAGTAATTGCGTTTTAAACTTGGTAAGTCCAGAATCTAGAAATAACCTTCTAAGAAATATAAAAAGAGTTTTAAACGATAATGGAAGAATTGCAATTAGCGATATTGTCTCTAACAAAAAAGTACCTTTAAGATTGCAAAATGATCATGATCTATGGACAGGATGTATTAGTGGAGCATGGTATGAACCAGACTTTATAAGTGATTTTAAAGAACTAGGATTTAAAAATTTAGAATTTGCAGAAAGAAGTGCTGAACCTTGGAAAGTAATTGAGGATATTGAATTTAGAACAGTAACTTTAGTGGGCAATATTTAAAAAATTCAAAAGTTTAAAATTTAAATTTCCATGAGAAATAATCTAAGAGATCAAATACCCGCATTAAAAAATAAGTATTATT